>CBFDCH010000216.1:0-5308 GCA_965603235.1 uncultured bacterium
TTGACAAGTCCCTGGCGCTGGACAAAGAGGTGCTGGAAAAGCTGGTATATGACTCTTTGGTTATCAAATCAGCCATTGTCAACCGTGATGAACGGGAGAGGGGTGAACGGCGAATATTAAACTTCGGCCACACCCTGGCCCATGCCCTGGAAAAGAGCATGGCGCTTTCACATGGTGAAGCTGTCAGCGTTGGCATGGTGCTGGCTTGTTCTTTATCGGTAAAATTGGGTTTTATGGACAGGGAGGAGGCAGAGCAAATAAAAACATTGTTGCAGCGGCTAAAATTACCCGTATCGGTCAACGTCTCGAAAGAGTTGGTGAAAGAGGCGATTCGTAGAGATAAAAAAAGGACTGGAGATTCAATCAATTTTATCTTACTCAAGCGGATTGGAGAAACAGTGATATGCGAAATTACAATTCACGAATTGGAGGAGGTGATCGATGATCTGTGTTAGCTTTGGGCGAATGGAATTTCCCAGATTAATGAAAGTGTTGAGTGTAATCCCTTTTGCAGAAATCAGGCTTGACAAAAATTCATTTTCTGTTAAAGAGGTTCAACAGATTTTTTCACTTCCCCTCACCACAATTGCCACTTGTCGCCCTGGTTCTTTCTCTTTGGAAGCAAGAAAAACACTGCTCATGGCCGCTGTTGAAGCGGGCGCAAACTATATAGATATCGGGATGGACAATGCGGATGATTTTTGTGAAAATCTGCTTCGTGCGTCCCACGATCAGGAGTGTAAAGTAATTCTCTCATACCACAATTTTACAAAGACCCCCCCTGTTAAATATCTTAAACAGGTTATCTCGGATTGTTTTGCCACGGGTGCGGACATTTGTAAGATTGCATGTCAGGCTTTAAGTCAGTCCGATTCGGCCCGGCTATTGTCACTCTATGCCCTGCCGGAGATCAATCCAGGTTCACTGGTGGCTCTGGGCATGGGGGAATTTGGTAAAATTACCCGTATTGCCGGGCCGGCATTGTTGGCCCCGTTTACCTATGCAGCTTTTTCCAATGGTATGGAAACAGCCAATGGGCAATTAGACCGGAATTCCCTTTCTCAGGTTCTGACTATTCTCGGAGTAAATACAAAATGAAACGTTTTGCCATCTGTGGAAAACCTGTTCTTCACAGTAAGAGTCCAACCATTTTTAATGGATTTTTTCGTAAATTGAAATTGCACGCCCATTATACGCGTTTGGCTGCTGGCTCAGCCGTAGAAGCGATCGAGTTTTTTAATCACCTGGCCTTAAATGGTATGAATGTGACAGCCCCCTTTAAGCAAGAGATTATCCCCTTGCTTGATGAGGTTGATGAAGCGGCCAAATTGATCGGTGCTGTTAATACTGTGGTACGGCGAAATGGTAGATTAATTGGATTTAATACTGATTTTGTCGGAGTTAACAATGCCTTAGACGCTTATGATATTGCAGTATCAAGCCAACCATGTGTGGTGATGGGAGCCGGAGGTGCGGCCAGGAGCGCGATTTATGCGTTACAGCGGGCAGGTGGAAATGTGACTGTGGTAAATCGCACATTTACCAAGGCTCAAAATCTAGCCAGGACCATGCAGTGCACTGCAAAACCAATGACCGAATTGGAACCTGTGGTGAAATCATCGCAAATAATTTTATCGACTCTGGCAGCGGGTGTGAATCCTCTGAAATCAGATTGGCTCGATGCCAATCAAGTGGTGTTTGATGCCAATTATGGCCGTTCAGCGCTGGTTGATTCTGCCAGAAGCCTGGGCTGCCGGGTCATTGACGGCCATGGGTGGCTCGTGCACCAGGCGGTGCCAGTCATTAACCATTTCACTGGTCAAACGGTTGGCGCGGATAGGATACAGCAGATATTAATTAAAGGATCAGTCTCTGATCAAAATAATAATCTGGTGATTGTGGCCAAATCACCAATTGGGGAAAATCTGGCCCGCCATCTTGCCGGCCAACTCGATTGTTCATATCAGAACCTGGAGGATTTCCTCCCCGGGCCGCCACTCTTATCTCAGGCAGGCAAGGCTGGACAAGAGAGAAATGTTTTTTACCTTCATAATTATTGCAAATGGATGAATTGTTCAGAATATATTAATGCAATGGCAGACAGTATAGTGGTCGGCATAGCGGATGTGTGCCGGTCTGCCAAACCCGGTTTCAGTGATCGCTCTTCAGAAGCCCAGAGTTTTTTTCGGGTTTTTCACTACCTGGACATGGTGATCAATGGTGCCGGCAAATGTGAGTTGGTGGCAAAGAGGATTTACGATGAGTATCAGCATATACAATAAACTCCGGGTCTTGCCTTCCACCTTGAAAGGAGAGATTCATATACCCGGATCAAAATCCCATATGATCCGTGCTGTGGTAATTGCTGCTCTGGCGGATGGAGATTCAATCATAGAGAATCCTTTACTGGCTCAGGATACCCTTTCCTGTATAAATGCTGTCAGGCTGCTGGGAGCAGAGGTGGCTTTGAGCCAATCGGGAGAAAAGTTATTGTCAATCCGGGGAACAGGAAGCCCTCCACGGCCTTTGGGGAAAACCATTTATGTGGGAAATTCTGGTACCACATTAAGGATTTTAACAGCCATTAGCGCTCTGGCAAACCGGCGAATTTCTTTTGACGGTGATCTTTCGGTTCGCAGCCGACCGATGCAACCTTTATTTACCGCGCTCGAAAGACTTGGGGTTGATGTTCAGGCAGCGGATGGCAAATGCCCATTCTCTGTCCGGGGGCCATTGTCTGGTGGCAAAACCTCAATTGATGGCATCAGTTCTCAGTTTTTATCAGCACTACTCCTAGCCCTGCCTCTGGCATCAACCGCCTCTGATATCGAGGTATTTAACCTGCATGAAAAACCCTATGTAAACATGACCTTGAGGTGGTTGGATCTACAAAAAATCGACTACAGCCATGAAAACCTGAACCATTTCCACATCAAGGGAGGTCAAAAGTACTACCCCTTTAAAACCAGCATAGCGGGAGATTTTTCTTCGGCCACATTTCCCCTGTGCGCAGCTGCCGTCACCGGCGGCTCCATTTTAATCAAGGGCCTCGATTTTGAGGATGTGCAGGGAGACAAAGCCGTTTTCGATATCCTTGAAGCGATGGGTATGGAAATCGCTTACCAGCAGCATGGCGTCAGGATAACCGGCAATCAGCTCAGGGGTATGGACATTGACATGAAAAATATCCCTGATGCTTTACCTGCACTGGCTGTGGTGGGTTGTTTTGCTGCCGGGCGTACCCGTTTGTTGAATGTGAAACAGGCCCGTTTGAAAGAGTGCGACCGGATTTCCGCCACTGTGTCGGAATTAAAAAAAATGGGGGCTGATATCAGGGAATTGACAGATGGTATTGAAGTGTGTGAGAGCCGGATAACCGGTGTCGAGGTGCATGGTTACAATGATCACCGTATGGTCATGGCTCTTGCTATTGCCGGCCTGGCATGTACCGGTGAGACAATCATTGACTGCGCGGATGCAATTGGAGCAACTTATCCGACTTTTGTTGAGGATATGAAAAAACTTGGAGGCCAGATTGACATTAAATAAATTGATGAAATTCATTAAATTCATAAAAGGAGTAAACCATGTTGGGTTGTAATTATGGAACGTTATTCAAAACCACTGTTGCCGGTGGATCTTACCAGGAAGGTCTTACCATTCATATTCAGGGTGTACCGCCTGGGTATTTGTTTAAAGAAGAGGAGATATATGCGGAATTGATGCTGCGAAAACCCGGTCAGGGAGAGTTGACTTCTCCCCGACGGGAAGCAGATGTTCCTGTGATTTTTAGCGGCATCAATGCAGCTGATACCATGCCGGGATTTGTCAATGCCGGGTATACCAACGGCACTCCTCTGGTCATTTTAATACCCAATGTAGACCGTCATTTTGAGCATATTGAGCAATACCGGAGAACCAACAGAACCCCGAGACCAGGTCATGCCTCTTTTGCCTCTTTCCAGAAGTATGGTGATTTTGACGATGCCATCGGTGCAGGTTTTTTTAGCGGCCGCTATACTTCCACCATTGTGGCAGCCGGGTACGTGGCCAAGAGGATTCTGGCTGACTTTGGAGTTCATGTAACAGCATATGTAAAAGAAGCGGCCGGCGTGGTTATGCCGGAGATGGATATAGAAGAGATCAGAATTAAGGCAGCCGGCTACCGGTCCATGCGCAGGCAGGTGGATCCAATTTTTCAGGAAATATATACCAGAAAAAGGATAACCCCTGCCATGAGGTTTTTTGAAAAAATGGCGGTGTTGGCTGAGCTGGAAAAAAGAATACCTGAGATTCCCAAACCGCAAATTGATGATAGTGAGGTAAAGACCAAATTCGGTGTGCATCCCAATTTGTTTTGCCCCCACCTGGAGAGTGCTGAGAAAATGGTAGCTGAGATACTGCGCATATCAGCGGCTGGAGATTCTTCGGGAGGCATGGTAGAGGTGGCTGTTACCGGTGTACCGACCGGTGTGGGTGAACCGGTATTCCGGAAACTGGATGGAGAACTTGGCAGATTGATGAATATTGGTGCTGTAAAAGCTGTTGAAGTGGGCTGTGGTGTCAGAGCTGCCGTTATGACCGGATCTGAATGTAATGATCAGATGAGCGTAGAGGATGGTGCTGTCCGTTTTTCATCCAATCACGCTGGAGGTATTACCGGGGGTTTAACCACCGGGCAGGATATTTTGGCCCGGGTTGCCGTTAAACCAACCCCAACCATTGCCAAGGACCAGGCGACTATTGATAAGGTGAGTCTGGAGAACCAGACCCTGGCAGCTGTAACGCGGCGGGACCCAACAATTGTTGCCCGTATCTGGCCGGTGGTGGAAGCTCAGACCGCGTTGATCATACTTGATTTTTTAATGCAGCACAGGGCATTCCAATCGATGAGGCCTAACTAAACTGAGATCGGCGATAAATGGAAACACTTGAGAAGGAGAAAGAAATGGATTTAAATGAAGTCAGGGATAAAATAAACCGTATCGATTATGAGATCGTTAAACTTATAAATGAACGCCTGGAATTGTCGGTACGGACAAAAAAATTAAAAAAACAGGTTGTCGACACGGGCAGGGAAAAGGAGGTCATTCAAAATATCGGCCGCTTTTCTCATGGCCTGGTGGAAAAGGGTTTTTCCGAGAAGTTATTTTTACAGATTATTGCTGAAAGCCGACGGCTACAGGGGCTGGATCATCGCCTGGTAGGCTTTCAGGGAGAGCACGGCGCCAATTGCGATATAGCGGTAAAAAAATTTGATGACGGGCTGGTGGCAATACCCTGCCGCCATTTTGTTGATGTTTTTGAG
>CBFDCH010000217.1:0-5264 GCA_965603235.1 uncultured bacterium
ACTGTAAACGGCCAATACTAATTGACTTTCGCAACATCAGCAAATCAGCTTATTAAAATCAGGCTTTTAGCGTACTTGAGATCAATCGTTGTTCATCTTCAGCCGTGCCATTAAATAGGATTGATCCGGGATCTCTTCGAACCCGGCCTCCCCTATTCCCAGGATCCGATCGTAGCAAAATTTACTGTATGCGGTTTGCGGACATTCTCTCGGCCTGAAGCTATGTTTGATGTTCCATGCTTCCGCTAGTGCCCTGTCCACATTTTTCTGGCATTTATTTACAGTGGCAACTGCCGACTTTTGCCTGGACAGAAATGGAACATGTTTTTCAGCATAAACGATGTCTTTCCCGGATTTATATATAATGTAAAACAGTTTTGACGTGGGAAACTTTGTGATCAGATCATCAAATATAAGATGGGTTTTTTCGGTGATCGAATAATCGATCCTGAAAGTGGTTTTAATCTCATGGATCAGGCGTTCATAGCTTTCTTCCAAGGCCAGCCTTTTCCAAACCTCTGTGGCGGATGAAATGTTTTCTTCCTTGAGTGGTTCGGGATTCAACAATGAGGTTATTATATCCTCCCGGCTCATTTCTGCTGAAATGACATTCAGTTGCCAGAAAACCCGCGTAAAATCATATTTCAAAAGCTCGTTGTAGATAAAAGCATTCAACGATTTTTCCGGATCAATTACAATGATATTTTTCTTATAAAGGCCGGCGATCAGCTCATGGGTAAATTCGGACCTGGGTGAAAATCTCTCTCCGAATTCACAAATTGGTTTGATGCTTTTTAAGTCCTGAGATAAGCCTGACCTTAATAGTGCCCCAAGGGTAATTTTATCTTCCCATTCAAGCGCTTTATAATCCACCGGGTTTTTCCTGGTTTTTTCATATTGATCGTTGAGAAAATCCTGATTCATCTTTCGGATTGATTCCTTTCTTTTTTCCTCTTCCTTCTTGCAGTTTTTACAATAACAAAAGCTCGCCTTGGCATGACCGCAGGAACGACATAAGGGACGGGGAGAGCTAAAGCCTGCACTGCTGCGGCCTTCGAATTTCTGAACCAAAGGGATCTGACAGTATAGGCATTTAGACTCTTCCAAGACCTTAGAGGGGAAAACAGTTAGCAATGCGCCTGGCCTGATTTCGATTTGATATTTTTCAACCAAATCTTTGAGTTTTTCACCGGCATAATACGCCTCGATCAATTCAAAAATCTGTTTCTCACTTAAATGAGATAACTTTTCTGGGATTTCATGTAATTTATATTTTTTCATTTAATCCTCCTTGCTAACAGTATACTGTGTGGACTGTTGTCGTTCAATAGCTTAAAAAAATGTCATGGAACATAGTCTAATTAATGTGCAATTCGGTAAAAAGATTAGGGAGTTACGGATCCAGAAGGGACTTACTCAAGAGGAGTTAGCCGATCTGGTGGGTATTCATACCAATTATGTGAGTCTTATCGAGTTGGCAAAATACAATGTCAGTCTCAAGGTGATCGGTAAGTTGGCTGCAGTCTTTGAAGTGGAGCTCAAAGATCTTTTTAATGATGAGATTTTTAGTCTAAAAACCTTAGAATTAGAGAAATAAACTTTTTCCCATTTATTAATCCGGAATGCTGAGGGTTTAAGCTTTTCTTTTCATGGAGGACTTTTGATTCGTAATCAAAAGTTTGCAGATTCCCATAGAGGGAACTTGGTGCTTGTCCCCCTTATTCGCGAGGTTCCTGGTGATGAAAATATGCGTGGAAGATAAAAATTCTCATGATCAGGTCAATGATGTGAAGCAGAATAAGTAGCAGGATGAAAAGGCCCAGTGATACCAGTTCGTTTTCCACATACCCTACCAGGTTTTCAATAACAATCGGCAAACCCGCAGTTACAATCCATATCATTACCCAGGTTATAATTAGATGAAAAGGGTGTTTGTTCACATAAGACCAGAGGTGTTTGATAATTCCCATAAAACCGGAAGACTCGTTCTTTTGAACCAGAACCGGATCAAAAAAGAGAAAAATCAGCTCGAATATCCAGTACAAGAAACCCAAGATTATTGAAAACAATAACATGCCCACAAACAATCCATAAAAGTCGGCGAAATGAAAGGTCAGGTTCAAGGAGAGGTCATTCCGCGGGTTTTGAAAGATCAGGGTTGCCAGGACTGTCACCAATTCAATTGCCAAAAGCATGAAACAATATTTAAAATAATTATTAAAGTATTGTTTACCATAGGCAAGCATATTGTTTCTGCTGGTTTTTCCCTGGTCCAGAACTTCCTTGATCATACCGATTCTCATGGCTGCCGGATAGGTGAAGGCGATATTCAACAATAAAAAGTCGAGGGTGATAAAAACCGCCATAATCAACAGGTTTACTGCTGTTACAGGAAAAACCGGCTGAACCAGATTGGCGCTGCCATTCACCAGGGCAAGCAGGATAAATTCAAGGGCCACAACCAGGGCCAGGCCGAGAAACATCAGCAGTTGAAAGAGAGAGGGCAGTAAAAGAACGGGATTTTTAAAAAACCGGGCAAAGCTCTTAAAATAGAGCCTGAAGTAGGGAACCCGTTTTTTCTGCTGCTTTTCCATTCCCTACCTCTGCCTCCGTCGGCGTCTCCTGCCTTTCCCCTCTTTTTTAGCTTTCTCCGCTTCCAACCGACGGATTTCCTCCTTCCGTTTTTCTTCTCTTAAAAATTGGCTATAGAAGGTTTCCTTTTCAGGATCCCAGGAATAAGTATCTCCAGTAAAGGGATCCTTTTCCCGCTGGTAGGTTAATCGAACGGTGGAACCTTTTTTAAAAATCCCTTTCCTGCGGAGTGTGCGGTATTCAGTGGTCAGTAGCAGGGTGTCCTGAAGAACTTGTGTCCGATAGATCCGCCTAATAAGGCCCAGGGTGGTTGAAGGAACAATAACGCCCAGCATTTTTTTCCCAATCCCATTGTCAAATATTTCCTTAATATAACCGCCTAACGAATAGTTGGTTTCATAGTACAATTGAGATTCATTTAGAGTCGTGACTTGAGGGTAAGGCCTATCACCCTGAAATTGAATCAGGCTGTTGGTGGAATTGTAAAACAGCTGGTAAATTTCATTAAAATCAACAAAGATGTTATGCAAAAATTTTCCAAACAGTGAAGAATCTAAATCAGCACGAATTTCCTTTTTATAATTCATTATGACGGAGAGGTATTCCCCTTTAAAGGTGGAATCGGGGATTAATTCTTTGTATTTTACAGGGCTGGAGAGTTTATTTAGCACAACTTGAAGAGTTTCTTGAGGGCAGTCAGGATGGATTGTAATGATCCATAAGGATCTTAAAGAATTATCCAAAATAACAGAACTCATCAATACAGTCATTATTTGACGAGATGTGCTACTCAATTTTCTGAGACACTGGAACTGGTTAACAAGGTTATAAACAGCATTTTCCCACTTTCCGTCAAAGGCACGCAAAATTTGCCATGTAGAATAAAACTGGCTCATCTTAATAACCAAATACATATTCACGTACCCGTCCAACTGGGGATTGGTTAAATCAGTGACATCAGGGGAACGGATAATTGACTCATATCTCTGGATCATGATTTGATTCGCTATGGCCAGGTAATTAAGCCGATCTTTTTTTGCCTTTAGAAAATCTACCCACTCTTTTAGGTTGGGGTGTGTTTCGAAAGGTGGCACAATGTTTTTGATTTCCTTCAACGGTTCAGGCCACTTCCTTTTACTGTAGACTTGTTTGTACCATTCATTCAGTAAACTGAGTGAGGTTTTAGAGGGATCAAACAATTTATGATACCCGGCAATCACCTTTGGATCGTTGCAGTCCACTTCCAGCGGTTCATTGAGGCTCAGGAGTTTAAAAAATCCGTTCTCTTTGCTTAGGTTCAGGGGCGGGAGATCCTTCATGATAAATTTTTGGGCCTCTATATCCTTTTTGTAGACAATACCCAGGACCAATCTGAGGACCAGCAGGCAGATTAAACAGACTAAAAGAGCTTTAATAAATTTTTTCATTTATCCAATCTTTCCCCTGATGAATATATTTAATTATATATAATTAAATTGAAATAATAAAGAGACGTACTCAGCTTAATCCCGACCGAGAGGACATTGCTGCAGGGACATACGGCGATTCGTCCTGGGAGTAAACTGTCGGTTACCCCCACATTTGAAATTTCCAAAGTTTTCTTTAAAAACCAAAAAAAGTAGTCCCAAAATGGTCACAAATGGGGTTTTGGGGATTTTTGAAAAACTGCCACTTTTGATCCACAATCAAAGGGGCATTCAAAAAAATAAGCAAATAGGGGACAGGCGCCGAAATCAGCCGTAAGCCTCAAGCCACAAGAAAAAAAGGAGTATGCGCCAATATCCATCCCCGCCCTTGAAAAATTTTTGTGGCCTGATAAAATAAGGTTTATTGTCGGGAGAAATTTTATGACGAGGAAAAGCTGATGAGCATTGGCAAAATTTTATCTGCTTCACCTTTTAAAAAATACACACCCATTTTCATTTTACTCATCGTTATTTCTTTTTTTCCCCACTGCAAAACAGAGGAGGAGGTTGAGGAGAGCGGACTTAAGGATTCGGGATACTCTCTGGAAATGTTATACTCCACCCTCTGGGGTACTAGGTTGTCGTGTGATATAGGGTACTTTATTGAACTCGATAAGGATGGAAATATTTATATTGCCGGGATGACACATAGTGTTGATTTCCCCTTAAAAAATCCAGTTTATACCAGGAAACTTGGATCCCAACAAGGGTATATTACTAAATTTTCAGCCGATGGCCAGACTGTTATCTACTCCTCCTATTTTGGTGGCAACGATGGGGCAAGTGTTGGGGGTTTAGCAGTGGATGCTTCGGGGAATGCAATAATTGCAGGAGGATCAGGTTCCACTGATTTCCCCCTGAAAAATCCCCTTTTTTCTGAAGGTTCAGGATATTTATCAAGCATCAAGAAGGAGGGATCTGAATTCAATTTCTCTACCAAAATTCCTTTCGGTGCAGTAGTCGCAATGGATAGAGATAGTGAAGGTAATATTTATATTGTCACAAACCAGGATTATATTTTGAAAATATCGCCAGACGGCCGACAATTGCTATATTCTTTTCAAATAGAGTATTCGGAGGGGTACACATCTATTGGAGATATGGTAGTAGACCAAAAGGGTTGCGTTATTATTACTGGATCTACAAAAGCACACGATTTTCCCCTGAAAAATCCTATTCGAAGCAATATAATAGGGGAAACAGATA
>CBFDCH010000218.1:0-5259 GCA_965603235.1 uncultured bacterium
ATGCCGAAAAGGCAATAAATAATCTCCTTTCAAAACTTATGATAGCAGAAGAACAGCTTATTAAGCGGTGCTAATTTGGTTTAATGGACTCCTTATTTGACGGGTCATCATGAATGTGAAAAAATTAGGCGATTCTGAGAGGGTTTAAATTTCTTAACGTACGATATTTTCCGTTTCGTGAGTTGACCCCAATATCTACCGGCGCCATAGCAATTTCGGTTATTTACCGGGGATCCTTATTATATATAGACGGCCAGGTTAACTTTTCGTTCTGCCAGCTTTTCCCTGGTTATGTCATCGATCTCCGCATCGATTTTCTTCAATATTTCTTGGACCAGTTCTCTTTGGTTCTCATTTTGTGCTGGGGAGAGTTCTTTGACGGGGCCCATACAAGCAACCAACGATTTTACGACATCCTCCAGAAGGTCAATGTAGTGTTTTGATGAAGGAAATATAAAATCATCCTTTTCTTTGTCAATATAAGGTAGTTCATGGGCTTGTATGCCTGGATAATATTCTAGAAATTGCTCGAAGTCATTTTTGCCACTGGTGTAGATTATTTGCATCAAAGCAACTGATTCATCCCTGGTTACTTTTATTTTCACTCGGTTTTTTCCCGGCCTATATCCTTATTTTAGTAAACCTGGGAGTTTTATTCAACAAGATCGCCATGGCCAGATGGATAGATCGTCTGCATGATAGCCAGTGATTCATACTAGGTAATCATCTGTTCAAATGCTCCCGCTGGTCCAGGTAAAATTCTTCTGTTTTATCTTTCTTGTATCAAGTAAAAAGGGGGACGGTGTACCCTCCCCAGCCCTCTTTTAAAAGGAACGTTTTTGAGATTGCAATATATATACGAATTCCAATATATATTGAATTTTGAAAAATCGCGATATATATTGAAAATAGCTATATATCTGATTTACTAAGTATGAAAAGTAAAATATTGTTTGATATTGTTACTTACGGCCTTTTAATTTCTGTCCGATAAGAGCAATACTGTTGATCCATCCCTTCCCGATCCTGGAACCGTTGCTCCTGAATGCATTTACATTGTACCAGAGTGTACCATCCCATGACCCAGGGAAAAATCGAAAGGTATCACCGTTCAATGAAAAATCTACTCCTTCTTGATATTTACTACACTCCTGAGAAGTTATCTGAGAAGATCGGTGAATGGGTAGATTACTATAATAACAGGCGCTACCATGAGGCAATCAATAATGTAACTCCGGCTGACAGGTATTATGGCAGAGAAAAGAGTATTCTGAAACAAAGGAAACGAGCAAAAAAAAAAACCTTAAAACTGAGGAGAAGGTTATATAAAAAATATTGCCAGCAGAATTTGATTTCTGTTGGTTATCAGGAGTAAAATAGTTATGAGAGTGCATAGCTTAGGAAATCAGATCAAGTGTTCCAAACCATTTGAAGACGTAAATTCTTCATCCTGAAGTGTTAAACACTTTGAGAACCAATGAAAAATGGCAATTCCATAGTCATTCTACATTCTTAATTGGCTATCTATAATAATACCAAAGGAGGTACAAATGTTAAAAAGAATCGTAATCACAGCACTAATGATGTTGTTATTATTTTTTTCAATTCAATCCTGCAAAAAGATATCTGAACCCGATAACGACAGCTATGTACCAGTGAACAGGAATGACGGTTGGATGATATCTAGCGCTTCAGAGCAGGGGTTAGACCCATTGCTGATTGAAAAACTTTACAATGATGCAAAAAAAATAGATAAAATCTATAGTGTGCTTGTTATCAAAAATAATAAATTGATTGGTGAACAATATTTCAATGGTTATGAAATAGATGACAAAAACCTGATTCAATCGGCTACAAAGAGTTATTTTTCTACATTAGTAGGGATAGCAATAGACCAAGGATGTTTAACAAGCTTAGATCAAAAGATGATGGATTTCTTTCCCGAATATACTTCCCTGATAGAAGATCAAAGGAAGTTTGATATAACTATCCGACAATTGCTGCAGATGCGTTCTGGATATCCTTCTGATGAGTCACCTGAATATTTACATTTGATCCAACCGGGTGACTTATTATCAGCTATTGTTAATTATCCCTTAGTGGGATCTCCAGGAACAGGATTTGCATACACAAATGTTTCACCTCACACATTAGGAGTAATTGTTTCAAGAGCTTGTAACATAGCAATTGAAGATTTTATTGAAGATTATCTTTTTTCACCATTAGGAGTTGATATGGATTTTGTTTTTTGGGATCCATATGGTAATTTACTACCCGTTTTTTCTGCTACGCCTCGTGATTTTGCTAAATATGGAATGTTATATCTCAATGGTGGTGAATTTAATGGAATCCAGGTCGTATCATCAGAGTGGGTAGATGAAACTCTTCAAGTTTATTCAGAGAATATTCACATGATTGATGTGAGTCCAAATTTCTCAGACATGGGTTATGGTTATCAATGGTGGTTCAATGAATCTGGTAAGCATCAATATTTCTTTGCTGCAGGACAGGGTGGACAAATGTTAGTATTGTTGGATGATCTTGATATGCTTATTGTAACTACTGCTGATCATTTTCAAGGTGACTCTGGCAATTCATGGAAAACTACAAGTGAGATATTTAAATTGGTGGGTGATTTTATTGCATCACTACCTGCTAACTAAACAATTTGATTCGTGTTTGTCAAAGAATAGTGGTCAACAGATTGTAATATTGGATGAATTCGATATGGTCATTATTGCCACAGCATATCCGTTTTGGCAGCAACATGATGGAGAATCATGGAGTGGTGAATCTGCAGTCATCAAATTGTTGGGGACATTCATTAGTTCTTTACCGAGTGAGTGATAAGCAGTCCAAAGTAGGGTTCCATTAAACATTTAGGGTGAATTCCCCACGAATGTTTTAATAAATTTTTAATTGAAAGCATTTTTGATTATTTGAAGGGTATTGCGTTGTTTTGCAAGCGTTCATTTTCTTCAGTCAGAATACTATGTGATGGGAGTTAAGTCTTTGCATGACTCTTTCTCTAAAAAGATTTTGATTATTTCTTATGCATACAGGCAATGAGTCAAGCAAAGATTTGACCCCTTTTAAAAGACCTTATTTATCCTCATATTCCAACTCCTTTTTCCTGATTAATTTTATTGTAGGGAATGATTATCTATATTTCAAATGAATAAAAATTATTAATGGAGAGATATCCCTGTTTACATTGGTTCCATTTGACAAAAAGAAAAACAAAAGATATACTGTAATATTGTACTGATATTCATCAGTAAATCATTCCCCTGGCCCCCCAAAAAAAAAATCAGATTTCTATATAAATTAGGAGGAGAATATGGAAAAAAACAGTATTAAGCGGAATGAGGATTTCGATCTTTATGCCGCCGGGATCCGATCATTTGATCAGATTGCCAAAAACTTACAAAAAAAAGACCTGGACAAGCGGCGGGCCGAAGGCAAATGGACCATCCGCCAGATCATTCATCACATCGCCGATGCAGAAACCCTGTGGAATTTCGCCATCAAAGCCGCCCTGGGGAATCCCGGCTGTACATTTGATTTTTCATGGTATATCCATGACAACAAGTGGGCAGGCCCCCTCTTTTACCATTCAAGGGGCATCGGACCGGCAACCGCTCTGTTCCGGGAGAGCCGCAAAGAGATTGTTGAATTGCTTCCCCTTTTTCAGGATCCGTGGTCCCATCAATTCACCCTCAATCATGACAAACTTCCGGAAGGAACACTGAATTTTACCGTCCTTAAGGCGGTGCAGTGGCAGATCCGGCATCTGGACATCCACCTTACACAGATACAGGAATCCCTGTAATCGTTTGACATTCAGTTGGTTTTTTTTGATCTCAACGGCCAGTACATTCTTTTCATGTTGTTGTTCTCATTTTTTTCATTGATCCGATTCCCCGGATCCGCTTCCCCTTTAATCTGAAGGGTGTATTTGGATTCGAACTTCCCGTAAAACTGGTACCGTTTGTTCCTGTCATTGGGTCCCAGCATGGTGGATGCTGCGGCCACCGGAAAATAAATGCCCTGATTATACCTGCCAAAGACCACCACCCGGAAAAGTTGATTTTCAGCGGGAGTCTGCTCCCAAATCACCTTTCCGGAATCGGTGGGGCAGCAGCTGGTGGATGAGGAAGAATTATTACTGAGCCACAACTCGATTTTGAGCCTGATCTTTCCCCGCTCCATCAATGGTTCTCTGGTCAACTTCATTTTTTCAACAACGATATCAGGCTTCTCCAGTATACGCAAAGGGATTTTATCCCTGTCAATCGTCTGTGCCTGAATAGCCATGAGAAAAAGCATGGGAATGACTGCAATCAGAATTTTTTTATACATCCCATCACCTCCTGAGATATTATAAACATCTTACCACTGTTTAAATAGACATTTCATACCAAAAATCTCAATTTTGAAAAAAAAAGAAAAATAGGGATAGATTCCTGAATATTTTGGGACTTGACAGGGGATGAAAAAAATGGTACACTTTATTATTATATCATTAATTTTTTCAAATCCCTCTAAAAACCCATGATAAAGTTAGTGTACCAGTTTGTAAAAACCCGCGTCCTGAAAGGCAAAATCGCCTCTCTATTCAGGACAATCCTGACAGACTTCAGGCGGAATTTGAAGATTCTCTCATTCTGGAAAATACTACTCATCATAGCCTCAATTCCCGCCATCATATTCACAACCGCCATCATTATCACCTACCTCACCCTTCCGGATTTGGATTACCTGAAAACCCGATATCCCAAACATACAGCCCTCATGAAACAACGAATCACAGAAGCCAGAAATAAAAAAAAACCACTGGTGATTCAACAGCAATGGGTCCATTTCAAGAACATTCCCCTGCTTTTGAAACATACCGTCAGGATTTCCGAAGATGATGCCTTCTACCAGCATAAAGGGATCGATTTCAACGAGCTGATCCATTCGATCAAGCGGAATATTGCCGAGAAGCGGTATGCCAGGGGGGCCAGCACCATCACCCAGCAGTTGGCAAAGAACCTCTACCTTTCAACTAAGAAAACAATTTTCAGAAAAATCAAGGAGTATTTCATTGCCAAGCGATTGGAATCCACACTATCCAAAGATCAAATATTTGAATTGTATCTGAATATCATTGAATTGGGTCATGGGATTTTCGGGGTTCAAAAAGCCGCTGAAGTCTATTTCAATAAAGACGTTTCCCAACTCACCCTGAGTGAAATGCTCCGGCTGGCGGCCATC
>CBFDCH010000219.1:0-5254 GCA_965603235.1 uncultured bacterium
AAACTTCTCTGCCAACTCATTCATATTTTGAATGTCCGTCAGTTCTGCCCTGGGGATCTTGATATTCAATTCTCTCATCGAGCCGGAAACGATTTCAATGATATCCAGGCTATTGGCGCCATAATCTCTCATTGATTTTTGGGGATCAAGTTCTTCTTCTGTAATTTCATCAACATTCTCCAGAACATTCTTTTTAATCACATCCAGAATCTGGGTTTTTTCCATTTGTAACTCCTTATTTATTTTCGTTTTATTTAATTATTAACCAACAATAAAAATTGTGGATCAACTGCTTAATCTATATCGCCGGATCCTTTTTTTTTGCATCCAGGTATTGCATAATGATATTATCCCTGAAAACGATGCCATTATCAATAGTAATAATTTGTCCGTTCATAGCATCCATTAATCCTGAACACAGAGCCAGCACAGCCTTGCCACAATCTTCATAGGTGAGAATCACCTCTTCCATAAAACCTTTTTCCTTGATAAAATCGAAAAAATCATGGCCAAAGACCAGGTCAAAAGATTCTGTTTTAACGGGTCCGAACCGTATCACATTTACCCTGGAGCCCTTCTCAAACAGATGAACCGACAAATATTTGGCAAATATTTCCAACAATGCTTTGGATGCGGCCACAAAATCATATCCGGTGTAAAACTGGTCCGGGCCCAGGCTTGAGATCCCGATTATATAAGAGGGGAACGCGCCAAAAATTTTATTGATTCGTTTGGTATACTCAACCAGAGGCCAGGTACTGTATTCCAGGGTTTTAAAAAACGATCTTTTTTTATACTCGTCCAGGTTCATGGTAAGTTGGGCAATACTGGCATTGGCGATGAATATATCAATCTTCTCTTCCCGCTCCGCTATGCTCGTCAACAACCTGTCGGTATCCTCATCTTTCGATACATCCGCCTCAATGACATGAGGTTTTAATGCGCCTGCCTTTTCGAACAATTGGTAGATATCACCCAAATCCGCTGATCCCCACCTATGGGTCAGGTACAATTGGGCACCGGCTTTTGCCAGTTTCAAAGCGCTGGCTAAACCAATCCCCTTGGTGCTCCCTGTTATCAAAGCGCTTTTGTTTGCCAGATCAATTTTTTCCATTTTTTTTATCAATGATTCTATTTGCCGTATTTTTCTTCAACACTACTCCTGGTTTCCTTGAAACCAAAACTGATCCGATGCATCAAGTCTTCCTGTTTCCTCGCTTCAATCAACAATTTTCTCTTTTGTGTGCTCAGCGAACCTTTGAGCAGGTAGATCGATTCAAGTTTTTTCTCACTGATCCGTGTGGCGATATCCTCTGCCTTGGCCATTACCTGGTCCCTGGGAATAATATAGTTTATATTGGTTCCCTGCCGGTCCAGGTGGCTGCCCTTGAACATCTTTCCCGTGTACATCATCTCATTGGCAATAAACGGGCCCACCAGCTCTGCGAGGAGTGTTGTACAACCCATACCCGGAGTAAAGCCCATATTCATAAATACCGCGCCATACCTCATCTCTTTGGCTGCAATAACTATATCGCAACAGGCTGCAATTATCAATCCACCGCCAATTGCATGACCCTCCATGGCAGCGATCATAGGAAAGGAAGCATTGACCAACTTTTCAGAGACTGAAAGGTCTTTTACCAGAATTTTTCCATCACACAAGGCCAGAAGATCTTCCTTTCTGGCGCCGCCGCAGAAAATATCCCTTAGTCCCGAGACAATACAAACTTTGGGTTTATACTCGCTCTCCAGTTTATCCATTCCCTCAATAAAATCGTTCACCAGATCGGGAGAAAAAACGTTATTGTTCTCCACATCATCCATGTGCAGATGGGCTACGCCCTTCTTATTTACCAGAATTTTCACCTTATCATTCATGAATCACCCCTGGGCCAAAGAGGATTCTGCGGCTTAAATTTGTTAAACCAGACAGGAGTACTTCCCTGACGAAAGGCAGAGATGGCCTGCTGAACGTTTGGTGTGGTAATTAACTCCAGCAATTTATTCTTGGCCATGGGAATTGCCTGCTGCAGATGGTTCTCAAAGAGAGCACTTATAAAAGTTTTCGTCTCGCCAACAGCTTGCGGGGAAACCCGGAAAAGATTCTTCAGCACAGCCTTTGTTTTTTGTTCCTTCTGATCTTCACTGAATACTTCATCGACCAGGTTGTAATGGAACGCTTCTTGAGCGGAGAGTTTGCGTGCCGTGAGAATAAGATAGCGTAATTTGGCTGGCTCGATCCGCAGGGGCGATATGAATGGGATGACATTGGCTGGAATCAGTCCAAACAGGGCTTCTCCCAGTTCAAAAGTGGCGTTTTCGGAAGCAAGAACAATATCACAGGCACAGGCCAAGCCCACACCACCTGCTTTGACATCCCCATCCACCAGGGATATCACAGGTTTGGGGATTTGCTGAATAGTGGTCAGCAAATCAACATAAAGATCCAAGGTTTCTCTCGAGTTCTCTTTGGTCGGCTGGCCGGATTCGGCCAGGGACAAATCCATTCCCAAGCAGAAATTACTGCCGTCTGCCCGGAAAATTACCACCCGCACATCGTCTCTCTGCTGCAAGGAGCGCAGCAAATCCAGAGCTGTTTTGACAAACTCCAGGTTCAGCAGGTTTCCCTGTTCACTATTGTTAAAAGTTATTAAAGCTGCATTTGAGTCAATCGTCAGCTCAATTATTGACAAGGGATTAACTCCACTCATAAATCCTTTGGAAATCCTTCACTTCTTTTAAATATAAATATCCATTCCCCCGGTAAAACCGATCAAACCAGTTGTCCAGTACACTCAAATCTGAAACATAATCCTTTGCCTCAGTAAGCTCCACCCTCATCTTCTCAATCTTTTCATACTCCTGCGGTATCACCTTTTTCCGTTTATCAAGTTCTCTGTCAATGTGTAAATTTCGAATGACTTCTTTTGCTTCCGGACAAACCAGGGCACTATAGAATTCCCCGATCGCACCCGAGCCATAGGAGAAAAAACCGATCCTGTCCCCAGCCAGCAGATCATCGGAGCTGTCAATTAAACCGCATAACCCGATAAAGTTACTGGCCCCATATGTGCTACCTACTCGATCGGCAAATTGTAGTGATGGTAATACCCTCTCGTTGAAATTCTCCCTCACCTCAGCCTTTTTCCGGGGCCGGGCCAGGTTGCAGAGGGTTCGATGCGCCTGGAAAGCCATACCGGGAAACGGCATATGATAAATATTTTTTTTAAAATAAGTGTCAAAATCAATGGCCTCGCCAACATTCTCAAGGTAATTTTGATAGGCTCCTTCAAGAACATCTATATAGGTGTAAAGACTGACTTCATTATTGCCACACTCATGCGTGGCAGTGGGTCGATAGGTATCATACGCATGGGTTGTCCAGGTCCCTTTCTTTTCCAACTCAAACTGAACCACCCGTGGTGTGTCACTGACCAGGATGGCAGCAGCACAACCTCCCATAATAAATTCATGATCCTTTCCCAGGTGCATGCGGCTGAAGTCAGTAGCGATAATCAGAGCTTTTTTGCCATGGTTTAACCCAGCGGCAATCCAATTGATGGCACAATCCATGGCTGCCACACCACTATAACAGGCAAATTTGGTTTCATAATTGCGAATATTGGGGTGAAGCCCCAGGGCATCATGTATGTTGGTGCTGATCGGTTTGCCAAAATCAACAGACCCTTCCGTACCAACAATCAGCATACCAATATCCTGTATGTCTTTGTCTGTTAACATCTGTTTGGCTGCATTTGCCCCCATGGTCACCGTATCCTCATACGGAGGATTTAAAGACCGGGTATTGATTAAATAATTTTTAACCACAGCCTCAGGATCCCTGTCGCGGGCCAAGGCCAGCTCCTCTTGTTTCATAAACAGAGAACAACCGTACACATTAATCTTTTCAATGCCAATATTAACCATCTTCATCCCTTTTTCAATTAATTTTCTATTCCTCAAACTTTTGAATTAAACTGCAACAATTTATACCGCCAAAACCAAAGGAGTTTTTTAACATGAAACGAATTTGGTGATCTTGAGCTATATTGGCACACACATCCAGGTCTACCTCAGGATCCAATTGATCGATATTAATGGATGGATGGAGTTTACCATGGGTCATCTGAAGAATTCCCCCAATAGTTTCAACAATCGGCGCAGCCCAGCAAGTATGCCCAAGCATCGATTTCGGCGCATTTAACTTCAGATTGAAGGCATGCTTACCAAAAACCTTTTTAATGGCCCTGATTTCCTCCAGGTCTCCCAGGACTGTACTTGTGGCATGACAATTGACATAGTCAATCTCATTAGGATCCACGGCAGCGGAGTGGAGCAGGTCCTCCATCAATCTTGCCTGACTATTCGCAGACGGAGAAGGCAAGTGGCAGGAGCTCGAATTTGCCCGTACATTAATCAATTCAGCATAAATAGAGGCATTCCTCTTTTTAGCATAGTCCAAATCCTCCAGTATAATCGCACCACAGCCATGGGAAGGTATAAAACCGGCCCGGTTGATATCATAAGGCCTTGAAGCTTTTTGTGGAGCATCCTGGAACTCCTTGATCACGGGTATGGCATTTAGGAAAATCATAGCCTGCATATCAAGAGGAGAGATGTCAAAGGCGGCACCCGTTACCACGGATATATCACACTCCCCCATCAGGATATCCCTGAAGCCTCCTCTCAGAGCCAGATTACCGCTGGCACAGGCTCCGCCAACCGTGGAGGTCGGGCCATGCAACCCAAGTATCTCAGACACAGTTGCCGCAATGTTGGGGTCCAACCCTTCCACGGCCAGCAACGGTTCTATAAAATCAGGTTCCTTGTTAAATTGGTTGCTGTTCTGAATGAGATAATTTGAGTTAAAATTATGGCCACCCGTAACAATACTAACCCGGAAAGGGTCCACATCATTCTCATAAAGGCCGGCGTCAAGATAAGCCTGCAAGGCACACAGCATATTGGTTTTATTGGAAAATGTACAGGACCTGAATAATTTCCGAATTTTTTTATAAAGTGGAACCGTAATTTTTTCTTTTAACGACTCAAGAGCGCTATTAGCATCATAATCGCCAATATCACCACCGATTCTGCATTCCAGGTTTGCCACATCAATGGTGCTCCATTTTTTAATTCCTGATTTGCCTTGAATTAAGTTGTTATAAAATTCCTCAAGGTTGTCGCCCAGGGGATTTATTGTTGACATCCCGGTTATTACCACCCGTTTTTTCTGATTGCTTGCCATACT
>CBFDCH010000220.1:0-5251 GCA_965603235.1 uncultured bacterium
AAAGCTTCCACTCCGAAGGGTTTAAATGAATCAACAGTGAGGGGAAGGTCAGTAAATACCTTGCAGATCCTTACCCTGGGGCCAAATTTCTCATTGATTAACAATCCGTTCCGTCCCAATTCCCCCAATCCGGCGGCCATGGCCAGGGGTATGGAGAGGGCCGTATCATTTCCTGATGGCTGGGCCCGAAAACCAAGTCCGCGGATAAACGCAGCCATGAGGTTGGCAACAATGGCCTGTTTGGTATATCCCAAACCGGTTGCAGCTCCGGAAATTGCGTCGGGTGAATAGCGGCAGGCGTCATAGTCCATTTCCACTCCCATGACGATCGCCTGATTGCAGCCCTCCGGCAGCTCCAGCGGGCGATGCTCCTTCTCTATTAAATCGTATTCATGAGAATAAACCAGGTTGGCATGGGCATGGCAGATCCCCACCAGGTCGGCTCCCAAAAATTTGGCCGCTTTTTTTACAACCCTGCTGTTCTCCTCGGGTGATAAATCTGTTGCCGGGCCGGTTTCCACAAAACGTTTGGCTTTCTCAGCCACATAATCCCAGGAATAGAGACCGTGATTGCCCTTCATGCAGCCATGGGCATGGCCGTATTCAATATTCCAGGCCGCATTGCGCAGCGCATAATCGAGTTTGCGGAAGCCGTACTTTTGCTGGAGATTAACCTGGGTGAAGAATCGGGTTCCATGGGGGACAAATTTCTTGTCCCATGTTCGCCGCTTGAACATCTCATTCCGCTGGTCAAAACGGTAGTCAGGGACGTCAAAGGGAAACTCTATTGATGAGGTATGATCCGTCATGGCGGTTCTCCGTTATTCTCTCTTGTCATTGATCTGGAAATCAAAAAGGTCTGACCGGTTGTAATGGCCGGAGGTGTCCAGGGTGATTCGCTCCTCCAACACCCTCTCTACGTTTTCCAGTTTGTGGATGATAATACCTTCCTGGTTGAATTGTGGTTCCAGGCAGAAACCGGCGTCCGGGCCAATAATGCAGCTGCCGCCGTACAGGGTTTGCTGGTCCGGTTTGTCCTTCAATTCTGCCGGCAGAGCCAATTCTTTGGGAATATCTTTTACCCGCATGATCTGGCCCACAGCCACCACAAAACAGCGGCCTTCGAACGCATAGTGGCGGCTGGCCAGTTGATGCACCTCATGAACCGTGGGCCAAAGGGCAATATGGATGTGTTCGCCGCTATTGTGCATGGCCTGCCGGGTCAGAGGCATCCAATGCTCCCAGCAGATCAACCCGCCGATCCGCCCCAATCCGGTATCTACCGCCTTTAAGCCGTGGGCATCGCCGATCCCGTAGAGGAGCCTTTCATTGAAGGTGGGCACCAGCTTGCGGTGGTGGTTCACCAGTTCACCGAGGTCGTCAATAATCAGTAAAGAGTTGTACAAAGTGCCGTTACCCACGCCTGAATCGGTTGTTTCATTAACGCCCAATACAATGACTACCTTGTATTTGGCTGCCAGGGTTTGCAGATGGGCCAGTTCTTTGCCCGGCACACGGATGCTGTTTTGCAGCATACGGGAATATAATTTCTTGACAGGCCCATGATTCCAGCGAGCCACATCCGGGCAGTGGTCAATCCAGGCCGGGTAGCCGGTGAACCAGGTTTCGCCAAAAACCACCAGCTCGGCCCCCTTTTGTACAGCTTCTTCAATATGGGTAACGGCTTTATCCAGACTTTTTTTTGCGTCCAGATAAACCGGCGCGGCTTGAACAATGCCAATAGTAATTGATTTTTTCATACCTCAACCCTTTTTAAACCAGAATTGTATCACGTCATACCATTTTTTAAAAATTGGAAAAGAGGATTGAGTCTCCCTTTGACCTTTGGATTTAAAAAATAGATGCATCTACTTTTGAAATGGCGGTAAAATATTTTCGCTAAAAAATAAAAAAATTTCTTAGACAACCTTTTTTATTTGTCTAACGTCTAATAGACATATGATATGTCTAACTATTGGTAGACAAATAGCCGGGAGGTCTAAACATGGATTTACTTTCACGCGCTGAGGAAATTATTTTATTGGCTGTGCATCGGTTGAGGGGGAATGCCTACGGAGTCACAATTACGGATGTGTTGACCCAAACCTCAGGGAAAAAGTGGGTTCTGGGGGCCGTATATGTGCCGCTGGAGAGGCTGGAAAAAAAGGGTTATTTGACATCGTTTCTTGGTGATCCAACCAACAAACGGGGAGGGCGAAGTAAACGTCTCTACCGGTTAACCAAGGTGGGGCTTAATGCCCTGATTGTGACCAAAAAACTGGAGCTGTCATTGTGGGATGGTATCTCTGTGAATAAGCTGGAGAAAGAGCATGAAACCTAAACCCAGGTGTTACGAATTGCCCCGAATGAGCCGTTGGATTGTCAGTAAACTTTTTAAAGATGACGGGGAATCAAAACTTGGCGACTTTGTTGAGATCTACAATGATTTTGCCAAGGAGAGAGGCCTTCTAAGGGCCAGAATGTGGTTCTGGTTTTATCTAATAAAATCAATCCCTCGCTATGGCAAAGATACCCTGACCAGCAGCATGGCTGTATTTAGATACAATATGATAATTGTTTTCAGAAACCTTCGGCGCAATAAATTACCCACCATTATCAATCTACTTGGCCTGACAGTGGGTATGGCTTGTTTCATTCTTATTGCTCTCTGGATCCAGGAGGAGCAGAGCTTTGATAAATTTCATGAGAAAAAAGACAATCTTTATCTCTTAACCATCACCCATGCAAATGGCATTTTGGATCCCAATGTTCCTTATGCTCTGGCTCCACTCATGGCCGATGAGTTTTCTGAGATCACCGCCTACACCCGAATATTTAAATACGGCAAGGTGGTTCAGTCATCCTTCAAATATCAGCCGGAACGTGGACCTGCCAGGGCTTTTAATGAAAGTAGTATATGCCTGGTGGATGGGGACTTTTTTTCCATGTTCTCCTTTCCCTTTGTACATGGCAGGGCGGAAGAGGCGCTCAAGCTGCAAAACAGTGTTGTGATCACAGACAAAATTGCCAAAAAGTATTTCGGCAGTGAAAATCCAAACGGTAAAACGCTAACACTGAACAACCAGCGTAATTTAACCGTTACCGGTGTCATTCGCATTCCATCCAATTCCCATCTGCAGCTGGATTTTATTATCCCCCTTCGCAACCGGCTGGCCGGTAACTGGAATTGGCGCGATCCATCCTATTGTCTCCTGAATCCCAACACCTCCCTCCCCCAATTCAAAGAAAAGATTGCCGGTTTTATGAATAAAACTTATCCCCAGCGCTTAAACCAATCCCTGAAAGTAGACATCCTGCCGCTGATAGAGGTGAATCTCGGTTTTGGTCGTCGCACCTATATTGCCATCTTCTCATTAATTGCCATTTTTATCCTTCTGATCGCCTGTATCAATTATGCAAATTTGGCCAGTGCACGTTCGGCAACAAGGGCCCGTGAAGTGGGGCTGAAAAAGGTCGCCGGTGCCAGACACTCACAGCTTATTCAGCAATTTTTAAGCGAATCCATCCTGGTATCGGTGCTGGCTTTTTTGTTTGCCTTGATTCTGGTTAATATTTTTCTTCCAGTCCTGAATGATCTGAGTTCAAAACAATTGACCTTCAATCTTTTCCAAAATTTTTCCATGACCGTGTTCCTTTTCGTTATAACACTCATAATGGGTATTCTGGCAGGGATCTACCCGGCTTTTGTTATCACAAAACAAAGGCCGATTGACACGCTGAGGACTTCAGGCAGTAAGGCGCCGGGACGGTTATACTTCCGTACTATCACTGTCGTGGGTCAATTTGTTATCTCAGTGCTTCTTATAATCTGCACAACCGTGGTGTTTAAACAATTAAACTTTATTCAGAACCGGCCGCTGGGAATTTCAACCGATCATGTCATCAAGGTACCTATCAACAAAAACCTATTGATCGGATTTAAAAAGTATAAAAATATCCTTTTGGAAAACCCAAATATTTTAAATGTTACCACCGGTCAGACTGTTCCCTACAATGAAGATTATAAAACCAGTGGCTTGGAATGGCAGGGGAAAGACCCTCAATCCGATGTCCATGTCCGCTATACGATATCCAATCCTGGGTATTTGGAAACCTTTGGCATGGAGGTTGTGGCCGGCCGCCCTTTTCGTGACAATTCTCCGGCAGACCTGAGTAATTTCATGCTCAATGAAAAGGCCGCCGCATACCTGGGCATGGAGAATCCCATAGGGAAACGTTTAAAATTTTGGGGTAATGAAGGAACAATCATTGGTGTGGTTAAAAATTATCACCATGTTCCATTACATAAAGAAATAATGCCTCACATTTTTACTATACATCCCAGGTATTACAATGCGCTAAGATTCATATTTATCAAGATTAGACCTCAAAATATTCCGGAGACTATTGCATATATCAGAGAAAAAGCAAACTTAGTGGCAGCCAACCAACCGTTCTCTTACAGCTTTCTAGACCAAGGGATCGCTGAACTTTACCGGGCCGAACAGACACTGGGAAAACTTTTCGCTTACTTTGCTTTCGTGGCCATCTTCATCTCCTGCCTGGGGATTTTTGCACTGGTCTCCTTCACCGCCAAACAAAAAACCAAAGAAATTGGCGTTCGAAAAGTATTGGGATCCTCAGTCTCCGGAATTGTTTTGCTCCTTTCCAAGAGATTCTTAAAATGGGTCCTCCTGGCAAATTTAATCGCCTGGCCCCTTGGCTACTTTGCCATGTACAAATGGCTGGAGAATTTTGCTTTCCGGACCAACATGAATCTGTTTGTCTTTTTGCTTGCAGTGTTTCTGTCTCTTGTTTTTGCGGCTTTGCCTGTTTTAGGTCATACTATCAAGGCTGCGGTTTCGAATCCCATAGAAGCCCTGAGGTATGAGTAGCCGAAAAACCAGCAGGGGATTATTTATATGTGCTTTTTACTATTTCGGAGATAAATTTGGGTACCTCCGGCTCGCCGACAAATATCTTGCGCCGTTTGCCCTGGGTGATGCCATAGCGGTGAATCCAGGTAATACCACCGGGACCGGTATAGGTGTCCTTTGAAGTATAAATTTTATCTTCCAGGGCTTTGGATAGAGATATAAACGTATACCCCCTCTTTCTAATTGCGCCGATCAGGCGATGGAGGTGATTGCTGTTTAATACATTGGCATGAATGAGGAGGATCTGCCTGATCTCATAGCCGAAAAGTTTTCGTGATTGCTTTTCATAATAGGCAAACATTTTATCCATATAA
>CBFDCH010000221.1:0-5243 GCA_965603235.1 uncultured bacterium
CAATCAGAAAATGTGGTTGAAGGCTTAAAGATCATCCTCAAGGCAACCGGAGCCAGACGGGGTGTAATCGGCATCGAGAACAACAAAACCGACGCCATAGCCAGGCTGACGCAACTGGTCGAAGACGAGCCCTATATCAATGTGCAGCCAGTGAAAACCAAATATCCCCAGGGAGCGGAAAAAATGTTGATCGATGCCCTGACCGGACGAAAAGTTCCCGCGGGCGGCCTGCCCTTCCAGGTGGGTGTGGTGGTCTCAAACGTAGGTACTGCCGCTGCAGTTTATGATGCTGTGGTAAGGAGAAAACCACTTTACGAACGGGTCATTACTTTCTCCGGTGATGCTATCAAAACGCCGGCTAACCTGCTGGTCAGAATCGGAACTCCTCTCTCATTTCTCTTCGAACATTTGGGCGGATTTACCTCAGAACCAAAAAAGATCCTGGTGGGAGGGCCCATGATGGGTGTGGCCCAGTTCAACGCCGGTATTGGTGTATCAAAGGCCTGTTCGGGTGTGTTGGCCATCAGCAAGTATGAACCGTATAAGGAATACAATTGCATAAATTGCTGCCGCTGTGTATATCATTGTCCCATGTTCCTGATACCCACCAAAATCGTCCGTTTTGCCAAACATAATGTGTGGGAAAAAACCAAAGATTTTGGGGCTCAAAATTGTATTGAGTGTGGTTCCTGTTCTTTTGAGTGTCCCTCCAACATTCCTCTGGTTCAATGGATCAGGGTGGCCAAACGGCGCCTGATTGAAATCGAGAAATCAACTGGGAGCTAAAATGGAAAATAAACTAGAATTGATTCTTGAGTCATCCCCCCACTTAAAATCAAACGACAGCACGCCAAGAATCATGTATATGGTCATCCTCTTGCTGCTACCCATAAGTGCTGTGGGGATATATTATTTTGGCTGGGCAGCTTTACTTCGGATTGTGACCGGAGTGGCAGCAGCCGTGGCTACAGAATTCGTTTTCCTTAAAGTCAGGAAAAAGGACACCTCTGAGGTGCTAGATGGTTCGGCCATAATTACCGGTTTGTTACTGGTTCTTACCCTGCCACCAACACTGCCTATATTCCAGGTAATTCTGGGTTCAGTGGTTGCCATTGCCATTGGTAAACAGGTTTTTGGCGGTTTGGGATTTAATATTTTTAATCCCGCTCTTGTGGGCCGGGCCTTTTTGCAGGCAGCCTTTCCAGTTGATATGACCACCTGGGTAAAACCATTTTTCTGGCAGGTAGATTCAATATCCACAGCCACCCCGCTTGGCGCCTTTAAATTCAGCAGCCAGGCCACTCCGTTAAAACCACTATTATATGGCAACACCGGCGGATGTATCGGTGAAACCTCCGCCCTGCTGATACTGGTTTGCGGAATAATCCTGCTGTTAATGAAAAAGGCTGATTGGCGGATTCCGGTCAGCATTTTAGCAACAGTGGCTATATTTGCAGAGATCCTTTATCTGGCCAATCCGCAAAAATATCAACATCCCCTGTTCTATTTATTTTCCGGCGGCCTTTTACTGGGCGCCTTTTTCATGGCCACCGATATGGTCACATCTCCCATTACTCCTGTGGGCAACATTATCTTCGGTATCGGCATTGGCCTGGTGGTGATGGTTATCAGAGTATTCGGCGGACTACCGGAAGGAGTCATGTTTTCCATTTTGTTTATGAATAGTTTTGTCCCCCTTTTGAATAGATACACCAAGCCCCGGATTTTTGGGGAGGTGAAAAAATGAAAGAATCAACGCGCATGATAATTGTACTGACCCTGATCACCATTGTCTCCGGTGGTTCTCTTGCTATGGTGGACAAGGCCACCAAGCCAAGGATTGAAGAAAATAAGGTAAAGGCATTAAACGCTGGTCTGCAGAAGTTAATACCATCCGCCAAAAACTTTATCCGCCAGGAAGTCCAATTGGAAAAGAAAAAATATGTCATTTTTAAAGGTGTGGATGGGGATTCGCTGAAAGGATGGGGATTCCTCCTCTCAGGACCAGGATTTCAAGACAAGATTGAAATTGTGACTGCCACAGATCCGGAGATATCCAAACTTCTGGGCATTGAAGTGTTGTTCCAGAATGAAACGCCGGGATTGGGAGCGGAAATGGTCAAAGACAAATTTCGGGACCAGTTCAAAGGGCTGTCTGTAAACCAGGAAATCACATATGTTAAATACAAAAAACCAGAGCCGGACACCAACGGTGTTCAGGCCCTTTCAGCCGCCACCATTTCCACACAAAAATTGCTGCTGATTATCAACAAGAGTATTAAAACCATAAAAGAAAAAGAGTTGCATCAACGGGGTGAAAAATGAAAAAAGGAACTCCGGGATTTGAATTTGTAAAAGGATTCTGGGATGAAAACCCGGTTTTGGCCCAACTTCTGGGTATGTGTCCCACTCTGGCAGTTACTACCACGGTGGTGAATGGTATCTCCATGGCTTTGGCTACTGCATTTGTACTGATCATGTCATCATTGATTATTTCCAGTTTGAGAAAACAGATCCCTTCTTCTGTACGTATCGCTTCATATATTGTTGTCATTGCCACTTTCGTGACCCTGGCTGATAGTTTTATGAAAGCATTCTTTTATGATATTTCCAAAGCCCTGGGACCTTTTATTCCCCTGATCATTGTCAATTGCCTGATCCTGGGCCGGCAGGAGGCCTTTGCTTCAAAAAACAGTGTAAAAATGGCCCTAATTGATGCGATTGGCATGTCCATTGGCTTTTTAATCGCCCTGGTCATCCTCTCATCGGTCAGAGAGATATTGGGCTACGGCACCTGGTTTGGCATGAAGGTGATGGCCTCCTCGTTTAAACCCTGGATTATCATGATCATGCCTCCGGGAGCATTTTTCTCCCTGGGGATCATTCTGGGCATTTCCGGTTCGCTGAAAAAACGGCGACAACAAGGAGTATAGACAGATGTCACTGATCGTACTATTTATTTCAGCTGTTCTGGTCAACAACTTCGTGTTGTACAGGTTTTACGGCATTTGTCCCTTTTTGGGAGTATCCAAAAAGACTGATGCCGCTTTTTCAATGGGCATGGCGGTTACATTTGTCATGACCATTACCGCGGCGGTGAGCTGGCTGGTAAACAACCTGATTTTACGCAAGTTTGGCCTGGAGATTCTTCAATATGTGGTTTTTATTTTAGTTATTGCCTCTTTGGTACAATTTGTGGAAATGTTCATAAAGAAAATGAGTCCGCCGCTCTACCGGGCATTGGGGATTTTCCTGCCGCTGATCACAACCAATTGCGCCATCCTGGGATTGGCTCTGGATATTTCTCTGAGGGAATACGGTTTTATCGAAGGCCTGGTCTATGGAGTGGGAGCGGGAATTGGTTTTACACTCGCTATCGTATTAATGGCCGGTATCCGTGAAGAACTGGAAGCAGCCGATGTCCCTGACGCCCTAAAGGGAGCTGGTATCACCCTGATCGTTGCTGGAATTTTATCATTGGCTTTTATGGGATTTGCCGGATTAATTTAAGAGGAAAAAATGAAAAGTATCCTGATCTCGATATTAACCATGGGCTGCCTGGGGGCTTTTTTTGCCTACGGACTATCCATTGCCCGCAATAAATTCAAAGTTGAAGAAGATCCTCGCATAGATGATGTGGAAGAGGCCCTGGCAGGCGCCAATTGCGGTGGCTGTGGTTTTGCCGGATGCCGGGCCTTTGCCGAAGCCGTAGTGGCCGGCAAAGCTGAGCCTTTTGGCTGCCCTGTTGGCGGGAATGATACAGCAGCGGAAATTGCCAAGATTATGGGCACGGAACTGCAGGAATCAACCCGGAATGTGGCTGTGCTGTTGTGCCGTGGCACCAGAGACGCAGCCGGGCGCAAAGCGGCTTATCAGGGAATAAACACTTGTTATGCTGCCAACATCATTCAACGGGGAGATAAAAATTGCTCCTACGGTTGCCTGGGATTTGGGGATTGCGTCACAGCCTGCAATTTTGACGCTATCGCCATTGGCCCTGAGGGTATTCCGGTGGTAGACCGTGAAAAATGTACCGCCTGCGGCCTCTGTGTAAAAGCCTGCCCCAACTTTCTCCTGGAACTTCATCCTATGGATCGCAAATTTTTTGTATTCTGTAAATCCCTGGATGACGGTAAAACCTCAAGAGCAGCCTGTAAAAACGCCTGCATCGGCTGCAAAATTTGTACGCGGGGGGCGACAAACGAGGAGATCGTGGTTGAAAATTTTCTCTCTATAGTAAATGACACAAAAATCACTGAGAACGAAGAGGCCATGGAGTGGATCGGCAAATGCCCCACCAAATGCATCGGCTTTATAGATCAAATACTGAATCCTGCCCCTGCTCCCCAAGCCAGCAAAGAAACAGAAAAACCCCCTACCCCACCCACCCCTCAATCATAGCAGATAGCAGGGGTGAGATAGCAGAAGTCAGAGGTGTAAAAACTTCTAACATCTTCTGTCTGCTACCTACTATCTACTATCAATTTGGCGCGATTCCCCCTTTTCTACAAAAGGAGCATTTGATTACGAATCAAATCCAGCATTTTTTCAATTATTCCCCGAAGGCCTCTTATATAACCGAAAACGCTTATTATTAGATAATTTCGAGCCATTTTTCCAATTACGTATAATCCATTAAAATACATTTAAATGCAGTTGATTATGGTATACTATGGTCACAAATTGGTCACAAACCAGTAACCTTGAGTTACATTTGACATCGATTTCGGATACATTATAATAAAATATGAATTTTCAAAAAATGCCTCCAGATAACCAGAAAAGCAAGGGAATACCCTCCCGGCTGTTCTTTGTTGATAGCTTGAGAGTCTTGCTCATCTCTTTGGTCGTGGCTCATCACGCAGGGCAGGCTTACGGCCCAACCGGAGGTGATTGGCCCATTTTCAGCCCTGAACGCACTCCGCTTCTGGGGCCATTTTTCCCTGTAAACGCTGCTTTTTTCATGGGACTCTTTTTTTTGTTATCAGGCTATTTTATCCCGGGTTCTTTTGACCGCAAAGGAGCGAGTATATTCGTTAAAGATCGCCTCAGGCGCCTTGGGATCCCTCTTTTGTTTATGGGATTTGTAGTGTTCAGCCCTTTTGCTTATTTTGAGTATGCTTCACAAGGGGGAGAGCTTTCATTCTTACAGGCTTATCTCCGCATCTATATCGGCCAGTGGCAGGTCGAGATAGCCCATATGTGGTTTGTGGCTCATCTGCTTGCGTATGCCATAGGCTATA
>CBFDCH010000222.1:0-5243 GCA_965603235.1 uncultured bacterium
GCCAATATTGATGTGGTCAGCAATGCCCACTTGACCTCCCATTATCACCTTTTTCCCGATTTTAACCGATCCGGAAATTCCGGTAAGAGCTGAAATGGTGGTCCCTTCTTCAACAATTACATTGTGCCCAATCTGGACCATATTATCCAATTTGACGTGATCTTTAATAATGGTACTGGCAATGGTTGACCGATCAATACAGCAATTGGCGCCGATTTCACAATGGTTGCCAATGACAACTTTCCCCCGCTGGGGGATTTTATGAGGGATCCTGTCTTGACGACGATAAAATCCAAATCCATCAGCCCCGATTACAACCCCCGGATTGATTATCACGTCATCACCAATTTCCACATTTTCCCGGATGGTAACATTGGCATAAATGATACAGTTTTTACCAATTTTAACATTATGGTAGATGGTTACTCCGGCATGTATATCTGTGTTTTCGCCAACAGTGGTTCCATTGCCGATGTAGGAAAAAACACCCACACTTGAATCTTTGGCAATAGTTGCCGATTCTGAAATATAGGCCTGATTGTTAATGGAGTTGCTGAAGCGTTCTTCAGGGAAAAAATGTTGGACCAGTGTGGCGAAAGCCTGATAGGGTTCCTCAACTCTTATCAGGTTGTCATAAGTGAGGGAACTATCCATCCTGACAATCAGGGCGCCTGCATGAATCTCATTAGTATTTATGTTTTCATTAGCTGCAAAAGCGATCTCTTCCGGAGTTGCCTGGTCAATGGAATTTACCGATCGGATGGTAAATTGGGGATTACCTTCCAGTTTCCCCTGAATTAATTTACATATTGTCTGTAAATTTGGCATTTTTCTCATTATTTAATATATATGTGAGTTTTGCTCCATACAACATTATACCTCAAGATAGCTCCATCCAAAAGCCGAAAAGTACAATGGCGATAATCGGTCCGATAACAGATACATTTACCAGGAAATAGGCATAAGTACGTTTAACAATCTCCCAGAGGAGGGCGCAAAAAATAGCCGAAATCAAAGCGCTTTTAACGTAAACTTTAACTTCGGGAATCCATTTATACAGGATAAAGAAGAATGAACAGGTAACCACAAAAGGGGCCAGGTATTTAACCAGGAAGGTATTTAAAGCCTTGATATAAAGGGGATTGACGTGGGAGGCAATAAATTGATTTTTATAAAACAGAGCAGTAATTGTTGAAATAAAGCCGGTGAGGAAAAACGAAACAAGTACCAATAACCCGATTAAAAATAGTAAGCCGAATTCACTAATGCGCCGTGTCAGGAATCCTTTTTGCAGTTTAATATAAAACATTTCATTTACAAATTGTACCACTTTTTTAAATATCAAAAAGCCCAGGAAAAACGAGAAAAGGATTCCCAATATGCCAATATCCTTTATTTTAGAGGAGATGTCTTCCGCCCGCTTGAAAATATCGGGAGAGATTTTTGAAAAAAAATCTGGTGAGAAGGGGAAAATACTCTTCAGAACAATTTCTGGATTGCCTAAAAATCGTGTGGCAAGAAAGATAAAAAAGGTGAGCAAAAAAATTGACGAAAGGATGGAATAATACGCCAGGCTGCTGGATTTGTCTAAACCACCCTCTTTAAAAAACTCTTTAAGGGCAACCCATAAATTGTTAAATAGATTAAAATCCTTTAATTTCATGTGAATTAAAGGTGCAAACCTTCAAGTGCTTAAAATGTATACTTGCCCCATGTCATAAAAAATAAGATTAGATCGATCAGCAGCACATAAATAACCAGGGATTCGATTAAGGCCAAACCGATAATTAAAATACCTCTGATTGAATCAGCTGCGGCTGGATTCCTGGCAATGTTTTCAGAAGCGATTCTCAGGGCTTTTGATTGAGCAAAAGCGCCGAAGGAGGCAGCAACAGTTATGGCAGCCCCGCCAATTATAATAGACCAGAGGAATAGAGGCGTGGCATTGGGTACCTTCTGTTCTGTTGGTTGTTGTTTTTCGACATTTTGTGTGTTTTGGTCGGTTTGTGCGGTGTGGGTATCTTGAGCAAAACAAACGGTTATGGACAGAACCAAAACCATTAAAGTGATGATGAGTAATTTAACTTTCATTATATTTTCTCCTTTTAGTTAATGTTCTGATGAAACTGCACCTGCTAAATATATAGTTGATAGCATGACAAAAATAAAGGCTTGAAGAAATGAGGTAAAAATGGCAAAGGCCATCATGGGCAGAGGTGATATGAAGAGGTACCAGGGGGCAATTAACATGATGATATATATCACCAGGTCTTCGCCGTAGATATTCCCAAACAACCTCATGGACAGCGATAAGGGTCTTGAAAGATGGGAGATGAGTTCAATTGGGAAAAAAAGCCAGGCCAGCCACCAGGCGGGTCCCGCAAATGTCTTTAGATAACCAAGGGCTCCATGCTTTTTTATCCCTTGATAGTGGTAATAGGTAAATATAAACAGGGCACAACCCACGGTTACGTTCAGATTGGCAGTGGGGGATCCCATTTCAGGCAGAAGCCCCACCAGGTTGCACATGGCAATAAATATTCCGACAGTTGCCAAGGCAGGCAGAAATTTACGTCCTTCCGGGCCGATAACATCATCTATTAAAGAACGAAATCCTTGGTATACCAGTTCAAGAAATTTCTGTAATTTGCGGGGGAACATAGATAAATTTTTTACAGTTAGCTTGAAAAAAATAATGATAACAACAGTCACGATTAGTGCCATGACAACGTGGCCTGGAATAATCTCCTGACCCTCGGTTGTATGTATGCCTACGATGGAAAATACCCAGTGGAGTAGTTTGTTAAACAGTTCGGATATAATTAATTTATGTTCCATTTACCTTTTTCCGCAATAGTTGGTGTCCTGCTTCGACAAGTATGGAAAAAGGGACTATTGAAAGTCCCAGGATATATATAATAACAGCAGTTTTAGATACTTTTGAAATGGGATAAAAAACCGCGGCAATCAAGATTATTTTGCCAAAAGCAAATAAGGAAAAGAGACCTTTTCCCCTATTGGTTCGAATTATTCTGTCGATCAACTTAATCATTATTAAAAATCCTGAAACACAAATGGCAGCAGCGATAAAGCATATTATACTATAAACGAGCTGTTTTGTGAAAATATAAATTGTTACTCCGATCACAATCTGCATAATAAAAGCAGTTACGGTGATCCTGCGAAGGATGCGGCTGCTATTTTCTCTTTTCATTCTTTTTAGTCATTCTAATAAAATTTACGAATCCAGCGGCAATACCATACAGGGTAAAGATTATCATTAAATATGGATCGGTTTTAAAAAGCTTATCCAAAAAATATCCCATAAGAAATCCGACTGCAATTGATGAGGGGAACATCAGTCCAATTGAAGTGTCTGCCATCCATCCTTTCTTTTCTCCTAATTTTTTTTTTATCATTTAAATTTCTTTGCTGGAATTAACGGCCTTTGAAATAAGGGAGTAAACCATACACCTTAAGGATCGGTCTGACCAGGCTTCTGGTTTGAGAATGCTTGGTGTCAGTATTCGTCATCCTCGTTTTCGTCTCGAATATTAAAACCGTCAAAATCATCTTCTGAGTTATCAGTGCTATTCCCTTCGTCGTCGTCATAAAACTCCATTGACTCAAATTCTTCTACGCCAAACTCATTCTTGCGGATTCCGATATATTTAAAAAATTCATCCTCGTCTTCAAAATGTCTTATATAGTTAGAATCTACTTCACTATAGTATAATTCCAGGAAATCTTCTTCTATGCAACAGAATACCGCCATTTGTTCGTTCGTATCAAGGTCTCCAATGGTTTCGACAATCTTGGTGGCGGAATGTTTCAAAGCATTCAGAGTGTTCCAAGATATCACCTCAATTTGCTGCATTAAAAACTCCTTTATTTCTTTTTCCTTTATAGTTTATTATTATTTATAAATATAGTTGCTATTTGTCAAGCCTTTTTTCTATTTTTTTTAAATAGTGGCCGGTTACACTATTGCTCTGGCTCAAGATATTACTCAAGGGGCCCTGGAAAACCAGATGGCCTCCTCCGTCTCCCCCCTCCGGACCCAGCTCAATGATGTAATCAGCACTGGCAATCAAGTGCAGGTTATGCTCCACCGCCACAATTGTATTTTTTTTACCTATGATCTTATCGAATAATAGTTTTACCATGTGTATGTCATGGTAATGCAGGCCAAAGCAGGGCTCGTCTATCAGAAAAAGGGACCCTGATTTTTTTTTGTTTAAATATTTTACCAGTTTAATTCTCTGCAATTCACCGGCGGAGAGGGTATTCAGTTTTTGCCCGAGGCCCAAATATCCCAGGCCGTTTTCATGAATATTTTGCAAAATGTCCATTTGAGATGGGGAGAGGCTTTTATGGGCAATATCCAGGAATTCACTGACTGACAATTTTAGAATATCATATATATTTTTGCCCTGGTATTTAATCCTGAGAACCTCTTGTTTAAACCCGGTGTTATTACAATGTTGGCAGGCAACATTTATACTGGGGAGAAATTGCATCTCAATTTCCACATATCCCTTGCCGCTGCAGAAGTTACACCTTCCGAGTGGGGAGTTGAACGAGAAGTGGCCGGGTGAATATTGATTGAGGCTGCTCTCCTTCTGCTGGGCAAACAGCTGGCGAATTGGAGTGTAGATTTCAAAAAAACTGGCAATATTACTGCTTTTTCCGGTTCGGCTAATTCCAGGATCAATAAATAACACCTCTTTAAAACCAAAGTTTTTGCTGTGTTTTAAATAAATTTCGTCGTATAACAGGCTGGTTTTACCGGCGCCGCTAACTCCGGCAATAATGGATAATGCATTCAAAGGGATGGAGCATTTAATATTTTTTAGGTTATGGCTGCAGGCACCTTTGATTCGCACCCAATCGCTGAAACCTGATGGTGCTGATTTGAAGGATACTGATTTTTTGAAGTATCGTTGGGTAATGGTTTTATTTTGTCGGAAGAATCGGTTTTTCGATCCGGAAAACACCAAATATCCGCCATCCTGCCCGGAGGAAGGCCCCAATTCCACAATGTGATCAGCATATTCTATAATGTCTTTGTTGTGTTCAACGATTAACAGGGTGTTGCCATTTTCTTTCAGCTGGAATAAAAATTTTTTCCTCTTGCGGTAGTCATGGGGATGAAGGTCTGTTGAGGGCTGGTCAATGATAAGCAGGGAATCGGATAGGGTGGAACCCAGGATGAAGGCCAGGTTTATGCGCTGAAATTCTCC
>CBFDCH010000223.1:0-5239 GCA_965603235.1 uncultured bacterium
TTGCCATGAAAATCAAGCAGGTAATGGAGAAATAAAAGATGAGAGTGATTGCTAAAACCGGGAATACCGATATCGCATCTGTTTACCTGGCCCAGATCCGTGGTGATAAGTACATTGAATTTGTTGAATCGAGGCAGCCCCCTTTACCGAAAGAAGAGAAGTGGGTAATTATTGTATCAACCCTGCTGGGTTGCCCGGTGGGTTGTTTAATTTGTGATGCTGGCAACAATTATTACGGCCGTTTAAGCAGTGATGAAATTAGCGGCCAGATAAAATTTTTATTTGACCGGGATTTTCCGGGCGGAAAGATTCCGGTAAAAAAGCTGAAGATCCAATTTGCCAGGATGGGGGAGCCTGCTCTAAATCCAGCTGTGCTGGAAGTTTTGGATCAATTACCCGGACTCTATACTGCTCCGGGGATTTTGCCCAGCATCTCAACAGTGGCTCCAAAATATTCCGATTCTTTTTTTAATGAATTATTGTTGATAAAAAATAAATGGTATAGTAATGGCCGATTCCAACTACAATTTTCAATCCATACCACAGATTTCAGCTTGCGGGATAAATTGGTGCCGGTCCCTAAGTGGAGTTTTATGGAGATTGCCCGGTATGGGGAGCGGTTTTTTAGCAAAGGTGATCGTAAGATCACCCTTAACTTTGCCCTGGCGCAGGATTCACCCCTCTGTGCTGACGTGCTGGCCGATCACTTCCACCCCGATCGGTTTCTAATAAAATTAACCCCCGTGAATCCCACGGTCAATGTCAAAAGAAACCGGATTAAAAGCGCGGTCCATGAGGCCGAGTCTTCCCAAAATGGTCCGATTATTGATGCTCTTCAAAACAAGGGATATGAAGTGATTGTCAGTATTGGTGAGTTGGAGGAAAACAAGATCGGCAGTAATTGCGGTCAGTATGTGCGCCGCTTCCTGGAGTCAAAAATCCCGCATCAATCCGATTCCTACACCTACAAAATGGAAGGAATCTGAGGTGGGTTATCATACCTCATGATTTGGGATTATGCAACCAGGGAGTAAGGGATAAGAAAAATTGTAGCAGAAGGTTTTATCGTTTTTATTCCAGTATCTTTGGATCAGGTTGTGCCAAATTGCCGAGGAATTTTTTTACCTGCTGGAAGGCATGAAAGCGGTGGGAAACATGGTTTTTTTCCTGACCGGTCAGTTGGGCAAAGGTTTTTTGCATGGGAGGATATAGAAATACCGGATCATAGCCGAAACCCTCTGACCCCATCGGCTCATGGGTGATCACCCCCTCCACTGAACCGAAAAAGGTTTTCAGAGTCTTGCCATCCCGGGCCAGGGCAACCACGGTTACAAATTTGGCCTGACGATCCTCCCGGGAAGTCATTTTTTGTAACAGTTTATTAATGTTTTTTGCATCATCCGACTCTTTTCCAGCGTAACGTGCAGAGTGCACTCCGGGCTTCCCAGATAAAGCAGCCACTACCAGTCCTGAATCCTCTGCCGCCACGTAACGGCCGGGTAATTTTCGACTATAGTGAATCGCTTTTATAACCGCGTTTGCTTTGAAAGTACTGCCATTTTCCTCAGGATGATCCTTGATTCCCAGCTTTCCCAGTGAATGGCAGGTTACCTGAAAAGGAAGATCCGCCAGTAATTTCTCAATCTCCCTGACCTTGCCGCTGTTGGTGGTGGCAATGACCAAGTCCAGATTAATTCCCCGGGATGCCTGGTTAGATGCTTTCACTGACAAGCTCTTTCACATTTTTTAATTGCATGATTCTTTCAATGAATTGTTTATCCTTTGTCTGGGATATTTGCAATAACATTTCGATCTGGTAAGAGCCCTTCTTTTTGGACATGGTCATATTTGTTGATTGAATATTCAACTCCCTCATTATTTTTTTTATGTCAACCAGGACTGATGCTTTGTCGTCGGTTTTAATAATATAAGCATAGGTTTTTTTCTGTTTTTCCAACGCTGTTGAAATGAATTTAAAAGTGGTTAACACCAAAACCACCAAAATGGTTACCAAAAGAGAAAAGAGATAAAAGCCGCTGCCGATTGCGATACCTATGGCCGCTACTGTCCAGATTGTAGCAGCAGTGGTAAGGCCGTGTATGGCAAACCTGGCCTGGATAATGGCACCAGCTCCCAGAAACCCGACACCTGTCACGATTTGAGAGGCAATCCTGCCGGGATCAGCCATTTTTGATCCATCACTTATTTTGAGTGAGAGCACAGTCAGGAGGGTGCTGCCGATAGCAATGAGAATGTTGGTGCGCAACCCGGCTTCTTTATGGGACAATTCCCTTTCCAGGCCTATAATCCCACCAAGCACGGCGGCTAAAATTACTTTTAATAAAATTTCAATTTCCATAGTTTACTTCAACATATAAGATATTATAAAAATAACCATTAAAAATATAGTATACGCGGCGAAATAGGGATTTTTTAATAGTTTCTCGGGTTCTTCGGCACCCTCCCTGTCCTGTAATGATTTTTTCATGAACATGGCCAGATAAATCAGAATGAAGGGCAGTGAAAAGAGGAAGGTATTCAGTTTAAATTGCAGGGCAAAAAGGGTGAATGTAACCATAAAAGCCAGGGCGTTAAAAACCATGAACACCATCAGGCTTTTGTGACTGTATCTCTGCAGGGAGAGCCGGTATGAGTTGCACTCTTCAGGAGTCAGAAACTTTTTTTCCGCCAGCCGTTTGCCTACCATCAAAAAATTTCCAAACGCCCACCAGGCCAGCAAAAGGGTGAGGGGGGCTAAATGAGTATCCAGAATTAACCAGCCGATCATGAAGCGGATGGGATTGTTGGCTGATTCCAGGGTTGAATCGAGAAATGGGATATCTTTAATCCGCAGGGGTGGGACGTTGTACAAAAATCCAGCAGCTAATAAGGAGATCAGGGAGAACATGAAGGGGAGGTTAAAAAGGAGCCTGGACACAATTATGGCTATGGTGGTGAGACCAAGAGCCAATAGCAGCAGGTACCTCCTCTTTATTACCTTTTTAACCAAAGGCCGGTTTTTTTTGCTGGGATGGAATTTATCAAACGGAGCATCGGTTATCTCATTGATAATATAATTAACAGTGGAGATTAACCAGGTGAGGATGAAGGCCAGTACCACCTTAACAAACAATGTTGGCTGGCTTACACCTGAAACCAGGCCTGGTTTCAGCACAATGACAGCCAGAACGCCCGGTATAAAGGCCAGGCTCCGGGGCCACCGTTCCAATCGCAGAGCATCCGCATATAAGCTAATTTTTCCTGGCATAGATCTCCCAAGAGTCAAAAAAATTTAACTTTAAGTGTATACTTTTCAATACATTTTGTAAAGATGTTTTTTCTTTTATGGAGGGGAACAACCGGGTGACCAGGTAAAAGAGGGAAAAATGCCAGATGTAACGTTTCTTCATCACAATCTGATAGTTAAATTTATGTAGCAGGTATTTGAGTGATTTTTCACTGAAAAAATTTAAATGGGCCATACGGTAATGCCACCATCTTTTTGCTGCCAGTTGAGCTGCCAGACTGCTGATGTCAGGGGTCACCAAAACCATGATACCGTCCTTGGCCATTAGTTTATCAACCTTGCAGAACAAAGCAACCGGATCGACCAGGTGTTCAATAATATCGAGTAGAGTGATGGTTGAAAACATACGGTTTCCCGGCACATCGTCTATGGTCCCTTTGAGCAGTTGAATGTTAAATTTATTTTTTGCTTCCTCAACCAGGTAAGCGGAGGGTTCCACTCCCAGTGACTGGTAGTTTTCCTGTTGAGCCAGATTTAAAAAAATGCCAGAGGCTGCGCCAACATCCAGTAGGGTATTGTCAGGTGTGGGTAAACTCTTTAACCGCTCCAGTATGGTTCTGAAGTTTTTGGAACGCCCCTCAGCTTCAACAGAGTATTCCTGATCCACCAATTGGGAATAAAAATGGATGATATCTTTTTCCTGCAAGGAAGGATTGGCAAAAATAAATTCACAGCCCGCGCATTTATACAACTGCCAGCGTTGGCCGTAGCTGCTGTCAGTGATGCGAAAATGGAGTGAACTTAGCTTTTTTGGATTAAATGTGCCGGATCTATACGCTTTGATACAATTGGAATTACACAGGGGACAGGATTCCCGCTTGACTAAATTCATGTGCTTAATATATCACAGTTATCAGAATTGTAAAACTGAAAAACCATTGAAAAGCAGATTATGGGACCGTGTAAAATATTTTACTGCCGATGATTTTTGTCAAAACTTTTTGCTCTTCTTCAAGGACATCAAGGTATTTAAAAAGTTCAAGACGGTTCTTTCCGGTCAGTACCATCAGGTCCTCAATGGTGAGGGGCCGGCGGTGGATTGTATTCAAGATACTGTTTTCCAGATTGTTGTTGAAAGATGGTATCTCCTTTCTCTTATGAATCCGTTTGATGATTTCAACCGGCAGGTCCTGCCAGGCATCTTTTATTTCCTCCAATTCCTCCAGGGATACAGGTGACACGTTGTCAAAGGCGGGCGGTCGATCCAGGGAATTCAGCTGCACCCTGTCCGGCTTTATTTTACCGATAATATGATGCAGGTTGTCCAAGGCCTGAGCATGATCATTCACTCCCTTAACAATAAAAACCTCCAGCCACATCTGGTTTTTAAATTGCCGGCGAAATTGCAGCAGGCCATTGATGATCTTTTCCATACTAACTTGTGGATGTGGTTTGTTGATAATCTGAAAGGTGTCCTGGTCAGCGGCATCAAGGGAGGGGAGGATCAGGTCAACCGGTAAAAGATCCTGGCGTACTTGCTGATGATACAGCAGGGTACTGTTTGTCAGAACTGCGATAGGAATCGATGTCTCCTTTTTGATTTGCCGGATAATTTTACCCAATTCTTTATTCAGGGTAGGTTCACCGGACCCGGAAAAGGTGATAAAATCCAGGTGCTGACTGGTGGCCAGAAATTCTTTGACCTCCTTCATCAGGGTTTTCGGCTTAAAGTATCTTTTTCTCTCAGTTGATAACTGAGTGGTCTGGCCGCACTCACAATATATACAATTCAGTGTACACGTCTTAAAGGGTATAATGTCTACCCCAAGGGATATACCCAATCGCCGTGAAGGAACCGGACCGAACAGGTGATTGTATCTCATTGTTTCGTCTTCCTTAATCGTAACAAAAAATTATAGTTTTCGTTTGGGTACCAAGTTTTGTTTCAGTCCAATTGATATTTTTTCCGTTTTCGCCACAAAGTTGCCGGAT
>CBFDCH010000224.1:0-5237 GCA_965603235.1 uncultured bacterium
CAACGCGGATTTGAAAGCCAGATCCCGCTCTACAAAGTGTTCAATTACATCCTGGTCTCCCAGATAATCACTACCTTTGATGGTATCGAACATGTGCAGTTCAGGAGAATCTTCCTCCACATTGGCAAGGGCCGCAGCAATGCCTCCCTGGGCAGCACCGGAATGGGAGCGGGTGGGATATATTTTAGAGAGTACGGCTACCTGAAAACCTTGTTGGGCGATTTCAAGGGCAGCTCTTAATCCAGCCAGCCCAGCGCCGACGACAACAGCATCAATCGTGTGAAATAAATTTGCTTCTTCAACTTTCATATTTGCATCCTATACTTGAAGGCCAACCTTGATAATTGTCAGAGTGCCGATAAAGAACAATCCAAATCCGACGATCAGGATAAGAGCCAGGATTAGCAAGCGTAATCCCTTGTGATGACAATAATCTTCAGCAATGGTCCAGATCCCGTTCAGGCCATGGTAGAGTGCTGATAATAGAAAAAGAAACTGCAGCAGGTTGAACCACGGCGATTTCATCTTGGTTATTATATCTGCATACTTTATCACCCCTTCGGCAATAAAATGGTAGGTAACAAAGTGGAACATTAGCATAACAAACAGAAGAACAGCTGAAATCCGTTGCAAAAACCATGGCAGGGCTCCAGCTTTGGAAGTCTCTTTATAACTTTTTTTCATGGTTGCCTCTTAGTGAAGATGAGATAATATAATGTAACCTCCCAGAACCCAGAGGAGGAAACCGATTGCAATCAGTGCATAAAATACTTTTTTATGATGCATGGAACCTTTGTAAAAATCAACAATCACGATGCGGATCCCGTTGAAAGCATGAAAAAGAATGATTCCCCACAAACCAACCTCCAACAATTTGAACGGGGCGGAGTTGAGGAATGTCATCAATTTCTCGAATTTTTCCGGCCCCTGGGTCAGGGTGTTTATGACCCAGATATGGAGGGAAAGATAGAAAATCAATGCCAACCCGGAGAGACGATGAAGAATCCAAGCCCAGGATCCCAGAAACTTATAATAGTTAAGGTCGAAAAATTTATTTCGTTTATACAATACAAACCTCCAATGTAAAATTGTATTACTAAATTCCATTTTCTTCAACATGATAATTGACATTTTTGCAGGAAAAAACTATTTTATTGGTATGGGTTTGCTTGAAAACCACCAGGAAGAATTAAAAGATCCTCAGGCTTACGCGATCCAACTCATTTCGGTAAAAAACTGGTGGCTGATTAAAATTCGCTGGTTTTATACCATCCTGATTTTGGTATTCTTTTTCCTGTACCGTAATTTTGCCGATGTAGACTTCTTGAATTTCCGGAATTTTTTGTTGATCATGGCCCTGGCGGTGATTGGCAATCTGATTTTCAGCTTCTCCCTGCGCAGGCTGGCAAAGCTCAAGGAGCAAAAGGATAATTATCAGTCATTCTTCTATATCGCCACCCTGCAATTGGATTTTGATCTGATTGTGATCTCCCTGTTTACGTTTTTTTCCGGAGGATTTGAAAGCCCTGTTATAGTTTTGTTTATTTTTTATATTATGATTTCCACCTTTTTGATTTTTTACAAGAAGGCCCTGCGCAATACTGTGATCGCCATCGGTGTGATTATGGCGATATTTTTTACAAATGAAAGTGCCCTGTTATCCTCCCGGCAGCTAACCACCATGTTGGTGTTCAATGTGATTTTATTATCTTCCTTTTTCATCTCCCTTTTTCTCTCCCGTAATCTGAGGGAAAATGAGAAGGTGCTGTAAGAATTATTAAAAAAAACCAGTACCCTCTCAATAACGGACGGTTTGACGAAATTGTATAATCAATCTCATTTTTTCCGGCTTTTAGATATGGAAGTCGAGCAAAGCCGGCGTTATGATCTGCCCTTCTCGCTAATTATTTTTGATGTCGATTTTTTTAAGAATTATAACGATAATAATGGTCATATCCGGGGATCAACGGCCCTGTGTAGAATTGGTGAGCTCATGAAGGGTGTGTTTCGTGCAGCCGATATTCTGGCCAAGTATGGGGGCGATGAATTTGTGGTAATTTTACCAAACACCGATAGAGTGGGGGCATTTCTGGCAGCCGACCGTTTGCGGGAAACTGTGGAAAGTGAGCCTTTTATAGGATCTGAAAAACAACCTTCGGGTCACCTCACCCTATCTCTGGGGCTTGCCAGTTTTCCAGAACATGGAGCAAGTGGAGAGAATATTCTGGAACATGCGGACAAGGCTCTATATCTTGCCAAGGAGAAGGGGAGGAACCGGGTTGTTATCTTTGGGGAAGACCAGGCTGCAGAGGATGGTCAGAAGAAACTGATATAGCCACCATCTTTTCACCCCTGAGGACGAATTTTTTAAAAATATGGTATAATAGAGTATTGAACCGGTTTTAAAGGTAAAGATAGACAGCCATGCCGGTATGAGGTGGCATGAATGAGCAGTGAAGACGATCTTGGTCCGGGGCTGGGTTCCCAGGTTGAAAGCAGTATAAGCCAGCGGGTAAAAACCCCAAAATTATTCCGGGTAATAATCTATAACGATGATTACACCACCATGGATTTTGTGGTCCTTGTTTTAAAAAATGTATTTAACAAACCGGATCAAGAAGCAGAGCAAATCATGCTGGATGTTCACAAAAAAGGCCAGGGTGTCTGCGGGGTATTTATTTATGACGTGGCGGTTACCAAGGTGAAACAGGTACACAAGCTGGCAAGAAAAAATAAATTTCCGCTCCGATGCGGATATGAGATGGTATGAGAAACCAATGAAAGTAAATGAAGAACTAAATCAAATAATTGCTGCTGCTTATACTGAGGCAAAAACTCTTTCCCATGAGTTCGTGACGCCCGAACATGTCCTCTATGCGGCCCTTTTTTCTGATTATGGTATGGAAATTATCAGTGCCTGCGGTGGAGATATCCAGGCAATACAAAAAAAACTCCGCCAATTTTTCAGTAAACCATACATACCGGTTGTCACAGATCAGGAACCGGTTCAATCTGAAGGTTTTCAGAATATTATTCAAAATGCAATGCTGCATGTGGCCTCTGCAGGCAAAGATGAATTGGATTTGGGCGATGTGTTGGTGGCATTGTATGAAGAGCCGGAGTCTTTTGCCCTCTTCTTCCTGGAACAGGAGGGAATCACCCGCCTGGATATCCTGAACTATATTTCTCACGGTATTTCCGTGATGCCGGAATCAGCTTCATTGTTGGAATCCGATCCCGTTGAGGAGGCTGGCGAAGAGGAACAACTGGGCCGATCTCGGAAGAAGAAGGGTAAGCGAAAATTTCTTGAAATGTACACCACTGAATTAATAGAGCTGGCTCTTGCAGGAGATATTGATCCCATTATTGGCCGAGAGGATATTCTGGAAAGAACCATTCAGGTGCTGTGCCGGCGCTTGAAAAATAATCCGATCCATGTGGGAGAACCGGGTGTAGGTAAAACGGCCATAACCCAGGGGCTGGCTCTCAGAGTGGCTCAGGAGATGGTGCCGGAGCAGTTTAAGGGCGTAAAGATATATATGTTGGATATGGGCGGGTTGCTTGCTGGAACCAAGTATAGAGGGGATTTTGAAGAGAGGATGAAACGCTTGTTGGAGGAATTGGTTCAGCAGCCCAAGGCAATCCTTTTTATTGACGAAATTCACAATATTGTTGGAGCCGGGGCCGTTTCCGGGGGTTCTCTGGACGCATCCAATATTTTAAAGCCCATACTTGCATCCAGAAAGTTGCAATGCATAGGATCCACAACCTATGAAGAGTATAAAAAATATTTTGAAAAGGACCGCACTCTCTCCCGCCGTTTTCAGAAAATTGACGTGCCGGAGCCCACGGTGGAGGAAACCGTTGAAATTCTTCAGGGCCTAAAGGAAAACTTTGAAAAATTTCACCGCGTGACCTACAGCCAGGCGGCACTCCATTATTCAGCGGAGCTATCAGATAAATATATAAATGATCGTTACCTGCCGGATAAAGCCATTGATGTCATTGATGAGGTGGGAGCCAATATCAGTATGGCCCGAAAAAACGGGGAAGATGAAGCGGTTCGAATTGATCAGAAGGATGTGGAGGTGGCGGTAGCAAAAATTGCCCGCATACCGGAAAAAACAGTATCTGAAACTGAAACAGAGAAGTTGTTTACCCTTGAGTTGGAATTAAAAAAGGAAATTTTTGGTCAGGCTGAGGCTGTTGGCAAGGTATCTGAAGCGATCAAGCGGGCTCGCGCGGGATTCCGCGAAGCGGATAAACCGGTAGCCTCGCTCCTGTTTGTCGGTCCAACCGGAGTGGGAAAAACTGAATTAAGCAGACAACTGGCCCTAAAATTAGGAGTACCACTGCACCGTTTTGACATGAGTGAATATCAGGAAAAGCATACGGTGGCCCGGTTGATCGGCGCACCTCCCGGTTATGTGGGTTTTGATCAGGGGGGATTATTAACCGATGCCATCCGCATAACTCCCCATGCGGTACTCCTGCTTGATGAGATCGAGAAAGCACATCCCGATATTTTCAATACTCTGCTACAGATTATGGATTATGCCACATTAACAGACAACGCAGGCAAAAAAGCTGATTTTCGTAATGTTGTTATTATTATGACTTCAAATGCCGGAGCCAGAAAATTGGGCAGGCAAGCCATTGGTTTCGGCGATGAATCCCTGAATGCTCCCGGAGGATCCATTCAGGTCGCGGTTGAAAAATATTTTTCTCCCGAATTTCGTAACCGCCTGGACGACTGTGTGGTTTTTAATCGCTTGGGTCCGGAGAATGTGCTGCAGATCGTCCATAAAGAAATCGGAGAATTTCAAAAGCAATTACATGATAAAAAAGTTCAATTGGAGTTAAGCCCCGCCTGTTACCAATGGCTGGCAGATAAGGGTTATTCAAATCTTTTTGGGGACAGGGAGATTTCCCGGGTGATTCAGGATCATATCAAGTCATTTTTCATCGATGAGGTTTTGTTTGGGCGTCTGGTAAAAGGTGGCAAAGTTTTGGCAGATATAAAGAATAATACGGTGCGCCTATCCATCAGAGGCCGGAGACGGAAGTAATTATTTTTTCATCACCGCTTCGATTTCAGCTACAGTTTTTGGTATAGGCTTGCCTAAAACGCGGCTCCCGGCGGTTGTTACCAGCACATCATCCTCAATGCGAATTCCACCGAAGGTTCTATATTCCTCAACTTTGGTGTAATTGATAAACTTCGCCAATTTTTTCTC
>CBFDCH010000225.1:0-5231 GCA_965603235.1 uncultured bacterium
GGATGTGATCGACAACAAATTAACCCAATTGCCGGATGAGGTACTGGCCCTGGCCAATCTGAGAAAATTGATGATCAGTCACAACCAATTTACCGATCTGCCCCAATCCATCACCAACCTGAAAAACCTTCAGGTTCTTGACATGAGCAACAACCAGTTGGTGGATCTTCCGGTTGTGGTGTGTTCATTACCCAAACTTTATGAGCTGGATGTGTCCAACAATAAGCTCACCTTCTTACCCCAGGAGATGGCAAAACTGCGTAATCTGCAGGACCTTGACCTGGGAAACAACAGCATGACCGCCCTGCCACTGAGTATAGGCAAGATCACTTCCCTTAGAAAGTTAAATCTATCTGGCAATAATTTCCGGGAGGATGTAAAAAAGGGGATTCAGAGATTATTACAAAATGTGGATATCCGCTGGTAATAATTAAGTTTATATTGAATTGCCTGGTATGCATGGAGGGATTATCATGAAAAAATTTCTATGTGTGGTATGTATTCTTTGTTTTATCACCCTTTTACTGCAGGGCGTCACTATGCAAAAGGCTGAAAAAAAAGGGGAGAAGAAAAAGGAATGGCCCAAGGTGGGCAGTATCTACAAGTATTCCGGGGTTGAGTGGTATGTGCGGGGTATAGGCAAAGAATCCTTTGAATACACAGCCACCGGAGAAAGTTTGGCTTTGTGGATCGAGGATACCTCTGGTTCAATCACGCTGGTTCCAAAAAAAGGCCAGGTGGTGCGCTGCGATCCCACAGTACCGATGTATTACGTGGATAAAATAGCGGACAACAGTTTAAGCCGAAATTCATATTTTAAGAAACACGCAAAGGACAAGGTCTGGATATTACTGGAATACAAGAGAAAGTAACCCTGAAATAATTAGAGATAAAAAGGGATCAGCGATCCTACTAGAGGATTCGTTTGCTCTTCCCTATTAATTTTTTTTAATAGTCTTGCTTTACAAATTTCATTGGCGTATCTTTTCACCTAGGACTTTTTTTTAAATTGGAGATTCAGTGAGGTACAGATGAAAAAAAATTTCAGAATCATAATTATCCCGATTATTGTTTCGATTTTATGGGCAGGTGGAGTAACCGGTCTGTTTGGCCAGCCAAAATCAAAACACCCTGAAACCCCTCTTCCCCAGGCCCTACTCAATATTCTGGCCAATGAAATATCCGGGCAAATGATCTTTGACAACGAGGTCATTCTGGCTGGAGCCCCCTGGGTCAGAGATGCGGGGGAATTTTCAGAAAAAGGCAGACTTTTTGAAGCGGCAAAAATCGTGGAACTGGCTAAAAAATACGGCATCAAAACTATTAAATTGGAGCGGAGCAAAAGAGACCGTAAGGGCCAATACCCCATGGAAGGAGAGTTCTGGCTCACCAAACCGGAGCATCGGCTTATTGCCCGTCTGGACGGAGATGCCGCCCTGGTCTGTAATGGTTCCCAGACTGTTGATATTAAAGCACCGCTAGTCTACATCCCCCCGTTTAGCAAAAAAATATTAGCAAAGGGATTTACCAAGAAGGAGAAGAAAGTTCTTAAGGGTAAAATTGCCCTGATGTGGAGTCATCCCCGGAAAAAAACAGCCAAGTGGTTGGATGAAGCGGGAATCCAGGGAGTAATCGCATTTAATGCCCGCGACCGGTACCTGGATCCCAATCAGGTTGTCTATGGCCGTACCAATACCAAAGGGATGAAAAACCTTAAATTCGGATTTATGATCTCCTGGAGACAATGGAGCGAGTTATTGGAGGACCTGGAAAACCGGAAACCTTTTGAGGCGCATTGTAAAATCCGCATGATCAGCTATCAGGATAAATACGAAACAGTACTGGCATGGATTCCCGGTACAGAACCCCAGGAAAAGGGGGTGATGTTTACTGCCCACCTGTTCGAGGGTTATGTAAAGCGGGGCGCCAACGACAATATGAGTGGTTGCGTGGTGCAGCTGGAAATCTTGCGGGCATTGACCAAGCTGATCAAGAATAAAACCATTCCCCAGCCCAAACGAAATATCTACTTTTTGTGGCCCAATGAGATCTCCGGAACCTTTGAGTTTATTAAAAACAACCCGGATTTGATGTCCAGAATTGATGTTAATATCAACATGGATATGGTGGGAGAGGGCCTGCGAAAAAATAATGCCGTATTTACCTTCTCGGAATCAAGCAACAATCTCCCCAGCTACCTGGATGGGCTGGGCAATTCCATTATGAATTATATTTGGCGTACCAATGATATCGTCTACCTGCCCGACTCCCCACGGGGACGCCGGGGCCAGCATTTCCCCAAACCAATGTGGGAGAAAAACGGCTCCACTGATGCCTTCCGCTATGACATCCATTTGGCCACCGGTGGCAGTGATCATATCTGCTTCCGCAGTCCGACAGTGGCGATTCCGGGAGTGGAACTGAATGTATGGCCGGACCAATGGTACCATGCCGATACCGACACGCCTGATAAATCCGATCCCACCCAGATGAGAAGGGTGGCATTTTTAGGCGCAGCCATGGCGCTAGTTATTGCCGATTGCAGTGACAAGGTCCTACCCCAGTTCCTCAGGGATATTTCCAGTTTTGGTTACCTGCGTATCGGGGAGAGGGAATTGCCCCGGCTGATGAATCAAATACAAAAGGCCGGGAAAAAGGATTTTTCCGGTGTTCTCAAAAGATCTCTCGATTTGCTGGAGATCGCAGTCAATCGGGAGTTGGGGGCCCTCAATTCTGTGCAAGATGTCTATTCAAAATCTGAACCAGCTAAAAAAACACTGAATGAAATCATCCTTCAATGGCAACTCTATAGAAAGGGCCTGGAGAATCTGGTGAACCAGTATGCCGAACATGCTGGCCAAAGATTGGCTCTGACTAACTTTTTGCCGGAAAAAACCCCTGAGGAACTTAAATATGAAGGTATTGTTCCCGAATTTACCGATGCAGTGAAGTATAAAGAATTCCGGGTGGAACGGAGCAAACTCTATCAGGATTACATGAAAAAACTAAAGGAATTGGCAAAAGGTAAAAAGAAAAAACAGGCCAAGAAAAAGGAAAAAGGAGACACGCCGCTCACTTCCCGGGCAAAACGTAACCTGGTCAATTGGATCAATGGTAAAATATCCATTACCAAAATCCGCGATTATGTGGCTGCAGAAACGGGCAAGGATATTAATTTAAACAAGGTGATTGAATATTTTGAATTGCTTGAAAAAATAGGCTGGGTGCAGCTCAAAAAATAAAAAACTAAAAAAGGGGATAGTCCGCTCAAGCAAACCGGATTTAGTCGTTAGGAAAAAGAAAAAAAATTGGCGCACTGCCCCTATTTGCTATTTTTCAGGATTTTTGTGCTGAACCTTGGTGCCAACATTAAAAAATTTGTGATTGGAAAAGGTGACCTCTGAGCGGGAGCGGACAAAGCGGTCCCCTGCTCCGCGCTGATAAGCCACCTCAATGAAAAACTTGCTGGGCAGCCGTACGCCGAATTTTTCCAGGTTAAATTCAAGGAAAAAGTCCACCTGCAAATCAGCCCCGTAAAGATACTCCAGGTTGATGAGTTCCTTAAAATTCTTAATAATGGTTTTGCCATTCCAGGCGATCTTTAAGATATCAATCCCGTTACCCACCGGATGCACCCATACTTTTCCCATGAGGGCATTGTCCGAGGGTAAATCCTTGGGAATCGTTTCAATCACATAAACAGTTTTACCGGCAACCACCTGCCGCTCTCTCAGCCGGTAATCGTAGAAATTCTGCCAGTTTTTACTGAACAGCACCTGTGGTCCCATAACCAGATTTTCATATTGAAAATTGGTGAACAAGCGGGCATCCTTAAGGTTTCTTTTCTCACCATTCTCTTCCACCAGAATCCGCTGTTCTTTTATACGGTTCTTCTCTTTCAGCAATTGGTAGTCATACACAAATGTATTGACAATCGGGTCACGATCCTTAAATTCCAGGGAAAAATCAACATAATCCTTTATCACTTCATGACAAAAGAACATGAAGTATTCCTTATCCAGCTTGTCACAATAGGCGGCCAGGCCCTTTAATATATCGCGGAGAACTATCTTTTCTTTAAAACTATTGAGTCCTTGTGACAAACGGATGGTTTCAGCAATACAGCGGCGCCGCTCCCGGTTATCCGCCACCGTGAACTTATAATGAAAATCTGCGGCCATGGTTTCAAACTCCCGCACTCCTCTGGTGTAAAACCGACCGGCTTCCCCGGTTTTTTGTTGGGTTTTGTATAAATCAGCCATTATTACCAGGGTCCTGGCCCGCCAGATAGAGGGTCCGGCCAGTTCAAAGTAGAGCAACGCCTGCTGAAAGTCTCTCTGTTCCAGAAACCTTCTGCCGATAGTTGTCAGGCCCTCCCCGTGGTTTCCCTGACGGTAGTAGCTCCCAGTCCGTTTTAAATCATTATTTTTATAAAAATAATCACCTGCCATGCGCCAACCCTGCTGTTGCAGGAAATTTGGCAATTTTAAACAATAGCTTTTGATTTGCTGATGGTTTTGTTGTCTCAACAATTTATTTAATTGAACCAGTTGCGGAATGGAGGTTTCAAAAGGGATGGCACATATCACCGGATAGTAAGCAAAGATATCCATATCGCTGTTTTTAAATATCAGGTAGCAGGGGTCGCCTCTCTCCAGGCCAATTTTCTTTTTTAAGCGGCGCTGCCATATTCCTTCCAACTTTTTCTTATGGATTTGCACAGCCAAATACTGCTGTCCCTTGGTCGGATCTTCCAAATCATCGATTTTCATCAGAGTGGCCAATAATTTGTGGGAGGCCAGTCTGGTGGTCGATTTATCGCTGGTTGCAGCCAGGCCGGGGGCCACCCGGGCCCAGCGATTGATATAATGCAATTCCACAACAAGGTCTTGTTCGCCACTTGCCAATCCCAGGATATATAGGATCGGTTTTAAGTCCAATATCAGTAGCTGATGGTCTTTGGGCCTTTCCTCTTTAGGAAACCTTATATACTTGGAAGCCACCTGATCCGGAGAATAAAATGTGAGGAACAAAAAAGTATCCTGCAGAGATTTTTCTGCAACAACCTGCGCCCCCCCTCCTGCCATAATTAGAATAAACAACAATATACAAACCGCTGTAAACCTATTCACGTTCTCCCATTTAAAATGGATCCTGGATTCAGACATTGTATGATTCATTAAAACCATGTCACCCTTTGATTGGCGTTTAATAGTAAAATTGTATGAGCT
>CBFDCH010000226.1:0-5231 GCA_965603235.1 uncultured bacterium
TCAACGCATGTTTTACTATTTCAGCGAAACCATTGAGTAACTCCTTTTGCGACAGGGTCTTTAGCATATCCAGGTCACATATTACAAACTCGGGTTGGTTAAAAACACCCACCATATTTTTGTACCCGTTTAGATTCACTCCATTTTTACCGCCCACGCTGGCATCTACCTGGGCCAGCAGCGTGGATGCAACAAAACCAAAAGGGATACCCCTTAAAAAAGTCGAAGCAGCGAATCCTGCCACATCACAAACAATTCCTCCACCAACCGCCACTATAAAACTTGATCTATCCATCTCCGCGGCCAGCAACCGGCGATAAATCATCTGAACCGTATCGAGTGTTTTTATTTTTTCACCACAGCCAATCTTTATAACTTCTGCACCTGCAAAGAGGTCCGGGTAGAGAGAGGACACCTGCTGATCTGTAATCATTATGGTCTTATTGTCAGGCAAATATTTGTTGATATGTCGATGACTTTCATTTACAAGAAGGGTTGATAAGCCGGATATGCCGTCAATTTCTATCTTTTTCAATCTTCATCTCCTTGACTGTTTTATCATCCAACTGCTTTACAAACGCCCGCAATTGCCTGATTTTTTGCACAGTACTGGCAAACATAGCGGGAGTCATTGACTGTGAGCCGTCACTCATGGCTTCAGCCGGGTTGATATGGACTTCAATCATTACCCCATCCGCTCCAGCAGCCACCGAGGCCAGGCTCATCGATTCTATTAAACTCAATTTGCCCGTTCCATGTGAGGGATCAACAATAATGGGCAGGTGAGTGGCTTCCTTTACTGCTGGGACCATGCTGAGGTCCAGGGTGTTGCGTGTATAGGTCTCGAAGGTCCGGATTCCCCGCTCACATAAAATAACATTGGCATTGCCTTCGGCCAGAATATATTCCGCGCAATTGAGCCACTCGGCGAGCGTGGAATGCATGCCCCGTTTTAATAATACCGGTTTATTTACCTTGCCCACCTCCTTTAACAATGAAAAATTTTGCATGTTTCTGGCCCCGATCTGCAACACATCCGCGTATTCGCAAACCCAGGAACCATCTCTGGTATCTACCACCTCTGTCACGATCGGCAAACCGGTTTCTTTGCGGGCCTTTTCAAGTATCTTTAATCCCTTGATACCCAATCCCTGGAACGAGTATGGAGATGAGCGTGGTTTAAAGGCTCCTCCCCTTAACATATTGGCGCCTGCTTCTTTCACTTTAATAGCGGTTTTAATTGTCTGTTCTTCACTCTCCACGCTGCATGGGCCGGCAATGATAACAAAGTCAACGCCAACTTTCACATTACCCACCTCAACAATGGTCCGCTTATTTTCATTACTCTCTAAAGAACATAATTTCAAGTTTTTCATGGTTACCTTCCTATTAGCAGATTAAATCCTCTACAAGACGAGAATCACCCATTGGTTTTTAAAAAGGGGTTGGTTTTTGGGGGTACAATTATCGGGCGGAGGGAACCGCCCAGTAATAAAAATAGGAATTGCTGCTAGCTGAGCTTACAGATGAACCTAGTTTCTTAAACATGCTCCACTTTATACACCAGTGGAAAATATTTGTCAAGAAAAAAATTTTTTAATGAAGCATGGGAGAAAGACTTTAATTTTTGTTGTTGACAATCGATTTTTTTTCCTGTATAACGTGTAGCATGTTACAGCAAATAGGATTTTCAGCAGGCCCCGCCGCAACGATTTCCTATTTGTCTTGGATCTGGTGGGCGGCCTCCCCCGCCCTATAAGTATATCCCCCCATTTTACTCCTTTTTAAAATCCGGATAGGTTTTTGCCTATTCCACATATTCCGGAGGTAACAAATGACAATTTACTATATCAACAGATTTATAAATTTGACAGGAGAAACAAATGATTTATCCCGATATATCAACATATTGTGAAGATACCAAGTCCAACAACCTGGTGCCTGTATTTCAGGAATTGAGGGCAGACTTTGAAACCCCCCTTTCCATCTTCTTAAAGGTTAAAGGTAAATTCCTGTTGGAATCCATTGAGAGGGGTGAGAATGTGGGACGCTTTTCCATGATTGCCCTGGGCAAAAAAAGTGTCATCAGCCTGAGAGGACGCAACCTAAAAATTGAAGAATTTAATAATGAGGAGTGCACGGAAAAGATCAGCGGTGAGTATAAGAATCCTCTGACAAAAATCAGGGAATATTTGCAGCAATTTAAAACCCCGGACTATCCCGGATTACCTCCCTTTTTTGGCGGTGCTATCGGCTTTCTGGGTTATGAGACCGTTCAGTATTTCGAGGATATTCCCATTAATGAAGAGGAGGATTCTATTCCCGATGGATTGATGATCATCCCCGAGATCATCCTGGTGTACGACACAATTAAGCGCAGCGTGAACGTGATTGTATCGACCATTCCCGGAGATGATCCACAAGGGTGCTATAAAGAAGCGGTAAAACGGATCAATGAAATATCCTCTGCTCTCGTCAAACCGCTTATCTATAAAGATAACACCGTGTTTGTTGAAAAAGAAACATCCGTTAATCATCATATGGAAAAAGAATATTTTCTTGAGTGCATTAAAAAATGCAAAGAATACATCCATAGCGGAGAAATCATTCAGGCGGTATTTTCACAAAAATTCTCCCTGCAAATCGAGACCACTCCTTTTGAACTCTACCGCACCTTGAGAATTATCAATCCATCGCCCTACCTCTTTTATTTGAATTTTGACGATTTTTGTCTTGTGGGTTCTTCTCCGGAAGTTATGGTTCGGGTTCAAAACCGCGAGATCCTGCTTAAACCAATTGCCGGTACCCGGCCCCGCGGTGCCTCCCTGGCAGAAGACAACGCCCTGGCCAAGGAGTTAATGGAAGATCCCAAGGAGAGGGCCGAGCATTTAATGCTGGTTGATCTGGGCCGTAACGACCTGGGCCGGATAGCCATCCCGGGCAGTGTTGAAGTCAGTGATTTTATGAGCGTTGAAAAATACTCCCATGTCATGCATATTGTATCGACCATCAAGGGGGAGCTGGATGAACAATATGATGTATTTGATGTAATTGCCGCCACTTTCCCGGCGGGCACATTAAGCGGCGCTCCCAAGATCCGGGCCATGGAAATCATCGCTGAACTGGAAAGTGAAAAGAGGGGGCCTTACGGAGGGATGGTCTTTAACCTGGGTTTTAACGGTAATATGGACTCCTGCATCACTATCCGCAGCATCATTATCAAAGGTAAGACTGCGGTGGTTCAGGCAGGAGCCGGTATTGTGGCTGATTCCATCCCGGAAAACGAATATCTGGAAACCGTAAACAAGGCTCAAGCCCTTATCGATACCATCCAACAAACCGATAATGGGAGGGAAAAATGATATTGTTAATCGATAACTTTGACTCATTTACCTACAATATTTATCAGTATCTTGCCAAGATGGACTACCAGGTCACAGTTAAAAGAAACAATGAAATAACCATCAGGGAAATCAGGGAGTTAAATCCATCCCACATTATCATATCACCCGGCCCCGGCCGGCCTGAATCCGCAGGTATTTGCATTGATGTGATCAAAACGTTTAAAGGAAAGATACCGATCCTCGGTGTTTGCCTGGGCCACCAGTGTATTGGCGTGGCTTTTGGTGCTGAAATTGTCCGCGCAGCTCAGTTATACCATGGCAAACTCTCAGAAATCACCCATGATGGCAAATGTCTCTTTAACAGCATAAAAAATCCCTTTACTGCGGCTCGCTACCATTCGCTGGTAATCCGTAAAGTTTCCATACCCGAAGAACTCGAAGTTACAGCCATGAGTGAAGATGGCGAAATTATGGCGGTTCGCCACCGCATGTATACGGTTGAAGGGGTTCAATTTCATCCAGAATCGATTGGATCCGATTTTGGATTCAACATATTGGATAATTTCCTCAAACACCGGCCGGAACCCACAATCATCCAAACTGCCATTAAGAAGGTGATTGCCGGGAACCATTTGACAGATATTGAGGCAGAGAAGGTGATGGACGAAATCACTTCCGGAGAAGCCACGCCTGCTCAAATCGCCAGCATTCTAACCGCCCTGGCCTTGAAGGGGGAAACTATTTCCGAACTTACCGGTTTTGCCAGAGTGATGCGTCAGAAAGCCACTCCTATTATGAAACCCAGGGCTCGAAAAGTGGTTGATACCTGTGGTACCGGAGGAGATGCCAGTGGAACCTTTAACATATCCACCATTGCCGCGTTTGTGACCGCGGGAGCCGGCATCACTGTAGCCAAACACGGCAACAGGTCCATCACTTCTCGTTGCGGCAGTGCTGATGTTCTGGAAGCGCTGGGGGTGAATATCTCCAATTCGCCTGAACAACTGGCAAAAGCGCTGGATAAAGTTGGAATTGCCTTCCTGTTTGCACCGCGCCTGCACTCTTCCATGAAACATGCAGTTCCAGTACGAATGGAAATGGGTATTCGCACCGCCTTTAATATTTTGGGCCCTCTCTCCAACCCGGCCAGGGCTGATTACCAGATCATCGGTGTATTTGATCCCACAATAACCGAAAAGGTGGCCCATGTTTTGATAAAACTCGGATTGGATAGGGCCATGGTGGTCCATGGCACGGACGGGTTGGATGAAATTACCCTGACTGGAAAAACCCAGATTTCAGAGATCAAGGATGGCTGGGCCAAAAACTACCTCTTTAACCCTGAGGATTATCAACTGCAACTCTGTTCTCCGGCAGATCTCAAGGGAGGAGACCTAAAAACCAATTGTGAAATCGCCCTCTCTGTCCTTGAGGGTGAAAAAGGAGCCAAGAGGGATGTGGTGGTGCTAAATGCAGCGGCAGCTATTTATCTGGCCAATAAAGCGGATGATTTTAATGAGGCCATTCGCATGGCGCAGTACTCAATCGATGAAGGGGCTGCCATGAAAAAAATGGAAGATCTGATTCAACTGACAAACAGTTAAATGGCTACGATATTAAAAAAAATATGTGAGCAGGTGAGCTTGGATGAAACGGACAATTTTGCCCGGTTTAATGCCGCCACCTTTGATCTGAAAGAGCGAACCCCCCCCAGGGACATACTGCCTCTCATGGCAAAAGATTTTTTTATTATTGCTGAAGTCAAAAAGGCCTCACCTTCCAAAGGTATTATACGTCAGGATTTTAATGCCGAGGCTATTGCCAGAAGTTACACCCAGGCCGGAGCTGCCGCCCTTTCAGTCATAACAGAGGCCAATTTTTTTAAGG
>CBFDCH010000227.1:0-5213 GCA_965603235.1 uncultured bacterium
ACCCAATGTAACCCTGGGCAATTTAAAAAAAATCAGACAGGCTTTCGTTAATGGAGAAACCACCTTCCACTTCGTCTCACTGGCGAACAAAAATAATGATTACGTTCATGAGACGGAAACCATGGAGATGGGCAGTGTATTTTCCGGCTGGAGGCAGGCTTTTAAAGGTATAACCAAAATGACAGGCGGTATGGTGGTAAGTAGTAATAAGTTAAAAGAATCCCTGGCTAAAATCGTGGATAGGGAAGATATCTTTTACCGCCTCACCTATGCCCCTCAAACCGGGCCAAAAGAGAAACGAAAAATCGAGGTTAAAGTAAACCGCAAAGGTGTGACTGTGACTCACCTGCAACAGGTAAGTGTTGAACCCGGCAAACAACTTTAGCAACCACCCTGGTAGATCTTTTCCACAATTAGGCTCGTTTATTTCCCGCTTACTATTTTAACTCTATTATTGCCAGCCAATTTATTAAATAGTTGGTTTTGTATATAATATAAATCTGGAGAAAAAAATGGACCTTAAATTTATCCTAATTTCAGTGTTTGCCCTTTTTCTGGTTATTTGGAACCTTTGGCAGCAAACAAAGATCAAAAGAATGAAATCACAACTGGAGGGGCAGATCCCTGTCATAGGCAGATCTCCCTCCCAGATGGATCCGTTAACCAGGTTGTGGAATGCAATTGTTGAATTCAGAGACCAGTCTCTTATTTTCATCTGCCCCATTGACGATAAAGATCCGCAAGCAATCGAACAGGAAAAGAAGAGGCGGGAACAGGAATTATCTGATGCAATTGAAAAGTTACGGCAAACCATGGATCTCAATAAAGGCGCCTACTCGGATCACGTGATCAATAAAACCCAGGAGATATTGTCCTTTGCCAAAACCATTGTAACTCCCCAGGAGGAGGGCAATCGATACCAAAACCTTTGCCAGTCCTACCAAAATATCCACCAGTTAACCCTGGAATTGAATAAATTGATTCAAGATAAAACGGCTGCCTTGAAATAAACTTGCCCCCCCCAGGGCTCCCCTGTTCCCTATAATGAGATATTTTGATGAATTGGAAACAATCACATAAATTGCCGGTTTGTATGTTTATTTTAACCGCTACTATTTTATCAGCCGTAGTATTGCCGGCAAAAGAAGCTCCCCCGCGGATTAAAAAGGAGAAAGCCCAGCTGGAAAAGGAGAGCCAAAAAAATCGTTTCATGGCCACTCCCTTTCTTTTTTACACCACGGAAACGACCTTGGGCGCCGGAGCGGCTGCCAGCTACATCTTTCAACTGGGCCCCAGCCAATCAACCCACCCCTCATCCATAACTCCCTTTGCCATTTATACCTTAAAACAACAATTCCGCTGCCTGCTGGGGAGTAACTTCTACTTTAAGGACAACCGGTTTCATCTGGTTTCAGAGTTACGGTTTGAAAAATATCCCAGCAAATTTTTCGGTATAGGCAATGAGAATCATCACCAGGAGGGAGAGGACTATACACCGGAAAATCTCAATTTTGTTGCCAGATTTTCGCGGCAGATCAAGAGACAATTTGAAATCGGTTTGATTTATCACTTTTATCATTGGAATCTGACAGATGTGTCAGAGCAGGGAAAACTGAGTTCAGAAGATATTGCCGGCCGCAACGGGGGCACTGTATCCGGACTGGGAGTGGCTGCCTCTCTGGACAGCAGGGACCATATATTCTTTCCTTCCCGGGGCTACCTTATCGAGATTCAGGCTCAAACATATGCCCCCTTTATGGGCAGCAGCTTTACTTATCAAAGTTTCAGCTTAAATATCAGGCGATACTTCAAGGTATTTAACCACCATGTGGTAGCCCTGCAGTCTCTGGTAAAAGCACAGAGCGGGGTAGTACCCTTCTGCCAACTGGCTCAGATGGGAGGAGAATTTTACCTGAGAGGGTATTATGAGGGTCGGTACCGGGATAAGAACCTGCTGTTGTTTCAAGGGGAATATCGCCTGCCCCTATTCTGGCGTATCGGCATGGTTGGTTTTTTAGGCCTGGGCAATGTGGCCAACCGCCTTGACCGGCTTAGTCTGCAGCAGATGAACCTGGCTTGGGGATTTGGCCTCCGTTATCTGCTGGATAAAAAGGGAAAAATACAATTGCGTGTGGACCTGGGTTTTGGCCACGACAGCACGGGCTTTTATATCTCTTTCTACGAAGCCTTTTAACCATATAAAACCCTTATCCGTATACATATATGGGATAAAAATAATCATGCCTTGGATTAAAAAATGCAACATCAGTAAACAATTGTATGTCATTTTCTTCCTGGCTGTTTTTTGCCTGCTATTGTGCCAATGTGAAACCAAGGAAGAACAGAAATCACTATTACAAAGATTAAATGAGCTGCAGGGGATTGAAGCCAGCACCATCAACGTTTTGCCTGGTTTTGCCGATTGTTTTCAAATCGATATTACCCAGCCTGTTGACCACAACAATCCCGCCGGGCCGACCTTTAAGCAACGATTCTTCCTCTCTCATCGCCTGGAAGAGAGCCCCATGGTTTTTTATACAACCGGCTACGGTGCGAGCCGCAACTTTGAATCAGAATTAACCTCCCTGGTACAGGGAAACCAGATTGTACTGGTGCACCGTTATTTCCCCAATGCGGTTCCGTCAGCAGACTGGCAATATCTCACCATCTGGCAAGCAGCATCCGATCAACACCGCCTCAAAGAGGTACTAAAGGAAATATACCATGGCAAGTGGTTGAGCACCGGTGTCAGCAAAGGGGGAATGACTGCCCTCTATTATCGTCGCTACTTCCCGCAAGACGTGGATGCCACCGTGGCTTATGTGGCACCCATAATGCCCGGCATTAAGGACCCCCGTTTTAAACCCTTTCTTGAACAGGTTGGAGCAGCGTTCTGCCGGCAAAAGATAAAGGACTTTCAACGCCTGGCGTTATCCCGGAAAAAAAAGCTTATACCGCTATTGACAGCCCATGCCGATGACAAGGGGTATATATTTTCCACTATTTCAATAGAGGCTGCCTTCGAATACTCAGTGATGGAATATATCTTTGCCTTCTGGCAATATGGCAGTGAAAGTGATTGTACTGCTATTCCGCAGCAGGGAGCCAGTGATCAGCAATTGTTTGATCACCTGATGGACGTCTCACCGGTTTATTTTTATGCCGATGATGGCTACACCTACTACCAGCCCCTCTTTTATCAGGCTTTCACGGAAATCGGTTATTGCCCCTATGTTTACTCACATCTCGAAGATCTATTGCTAACCGTAAAAGCACCCACCTACAAAACTTTTGCCCCACAGGGAACGGACCTGACTTTCAGACCCGAGGTGATGAAGGACGTAATCCCCTGGCTGCAGGGCCAGGGCGAACGGATTATCTATATTTATGGTGGTATTGATCCCTGGAGTGCTGCTGCCATAATTCCCAATGCCGGCCTGGACTCATTGATGATTATGCAGCCGGGAGCCAACCACAGGATTAAAATCCAAAACCTCGATCAACGAGACCTGGTAGTTGAAACCCTAAGCCGCTGGTTGAAAATTATCCTTCATATCACTGATCTAAAAACCGGGGACGCCCCGGACTTGAGAGACCGTCTCTAACAAATCACTTTCACTCATACCTTTGAATTTGACATTTTTTTTTCCAGGCAGGATAATAAGTGTAGAAAATCAGATGAAAGATATAATTGAAGAGTATCCCATTCCCCTGGTTTTTAAGAAAATATTCAAAGAGCAGCTAACTGGAATCCTGGATATAAAATCGTCAAAGATCCATAAGGTCCTTTACTTCGAGAAAGGGCAATTGATTTATGCTACCAGCAATATGTTTGATGAACGGCTCGGGGTTATCCTGCATCTGACAGGAAAATTGAGTGACCAGCAGTATGATTACATCAGTGGCCTGGCCCACAGTATCAACCAGGAAGTGGGTAAAATTTTGCTGCAAAACAATTTCATTAATAAGAGTGATCTGAAAGAGACCGTTATCTATCAAACCCGACGAATTGCTGTCTCCAGTTTTTCCCTGGATAAGGGTGAGTGGAAATTTTCCAAAACAACCTTATCCTCAAAAAAACCAAGGAGCATCTCATTACCGCTTCATAATATCATCTATGAGGGGGGACAGAGGACAGAAGCAGTGGCCTTTATTAATCGCAAATATTACTTTCATGCCCCTCTGGCCAGCGATATCCCTGCCAATGTAAAACCCGGACTCTCCGGAGAGGACATGTACTTCTTTCACAAACTGGCAAAGTGTGAGCATATGCCCAATGAAAAAATTCTGGCAAAATTAAATGTGGAGCCTGATTATTACTGGGAGAAAGTGACTCTTTTTTTCTTGTTGGGAATGATCGATTTTGTTGAAAAAAACATTGACTACAATATTGAGGAGGACATCGCCAGCTTAATTCAATTGAGGCTTAAGATTGAGAACCAAGATCCCGACGACTTTGAGATACTCGGAGTTGATAAATCTGACACCTTTAATGAGATCCATTCCAGCTACCTGACCCTGGCCCAGCGATACAATCCAGAGCGTTTTGGTTCAGCCCAGGCGCCGGAAATAAAAAAATCGGCAGCAATTGTTTATTCAAGAATTGAAAAGGCATACAGTAACCTCTCCAAAAAAGGCCAGGAGGACAGCGGTGTACTGGTTTTGACTGAGGAGGTTGTTGATGGTGTACTGAAGGAAAAACCTGAAGTCATACCTGTGGAAAAGGTTGAGGATGGGGCGATTATTGAAAGCAACCTGCCCGAAATAGAGATGGATGATGAGTTTGACATCCACTTTGACTATGAAGAGGCCGTTGACAAGGCCATTGAGATTCCTTCCAAAACAAAACCACTCCAACAGCAGGAAAAGGCCAAAGAGATAAAGAAAGAAAAACCGGAGGCCGTAGAACCACCCAAAGAAGAAGTTATAAAAGAGATCGCCTCAGAGAAAGAAGCGGAAGCAGAAAAAGAGGTGGTGAGTGAAGGTAAGGTAGAGGTATCAAAAGAGGATGGCCGGAAAACCAGAAGCGAGGCCAGAGAATTGTATCTCAAAGCCAAGGAACTCTCCTTAAAAAAACACTATGACGAAGCCATCTCCCTGTTGAAAAAAGCAGTGAAATTGGAACCCTCCATTGGAGAATACTTTTTATTGCTTGGTAATTGTCAGAGCCATATGATTTTATTCTTAGGTGAAGCGGAAATTAATTTAAAAAA
>CBFDCH010000228.1:0-5211 GCA_965603235.1 uncultured bacterium
TGAAAACCAAGATTCCACAAGGAAGTTATCGGTTTCAAAGCCACGACCAATTATTGATCTTTGGTCCAAGGAAAAAAGTAGAGTTGCTCAGCCGCTTGTAAATATCTGTTTAACGGGTTATAAATCCTCCGGCCACAATATGGTCCCCTTCATAAAAAGCCGCAATCTGTCCAGGAGAAACAGCGCTCACTGGTCTATTAAATTTTGCTTTCATCCCTTGGGAACTCACCTCTGTTATTTCGGCCTCAACCAGAGCCGTGACATATCGTATTCGTACGGAAAGCACTTCCCCAACCTTTATTTGCCGCCAGAAAACCGGATTTGAAATATGAAGTTTATCGGAGAACAGATATTTCTCCTCTGCCAGGGTAATGGTATTTTCCCGCAGATTTTTATTAATCACATATAACTTGCGGTCCGAGGCAAAACCGGTGCCGCGGCGCTGACCGATGGTAAAATAAATGGCTCCCCGGTGGCTGCCTATCTCTTTCCCTTCAATATCAATTATCTTACCAGGTTTGAATTTTTCAGGTACTTGTTGTTTTAAATAATCTATCAAGCTCACATCTCCTAAAAAACAGACATCCTGACTCTCTCTTGGATTTCCAAGTGGCAGGTCTTTTACCGTATTCTTTACCTGACTCAAAGTGGTCTGGGCCAGCGGGAAAACCACCCGGGCCAGAGATTTCGCTCCGACCATTGAGAGAAAATAGATTTGAGATTTGGTACGCTCCAACGGTTCAGTTAAAAAAATTCTCCCTGCTGATTTGCGGATGGCTGCATAGTGACCGGTAGCAAACCAATCGGCATTATTGTTAACCAACGCTTCTCTAAGCAATAATTTAAATTTAATTTCTATATTACATATGACACATGGATTGGGAGTCAGACCATCCGCATATGCTGTTAAGAAATAGTTGACCACTCGACTGCGAAAAACCTCGGCCAAATCGACCATACGCCAGGGAACATCCAAAAGATGAGCCAAGTGTTTTATTCTCTCCAGCTTCTCATCCTCATTGGCAATTCCCAGCTTCATGGTGAGTGCTTCGACCTGGAAATTTTTTTCTTTTAATTTTAAAATGGCAGTTGTAGAATCCTTACCCCCACTAAAACCGACCACAACCTTTTCTTTTTTCATATATTGTCCATTCAATATACCATATTCCGCCACAACCAGGAATTTATACCAAAGCGTTCGATATTATCCCTTTAAATAAAACCACCCAGCTTGAGCTGGTCCGTGGCCTGCGTGAAGCTGCTGCAGGAGTAAAGATTCTGGCGGATCTGCTTTACATTGGGCTTGTGACTGAAAAAATAGCGGAGATATGCTTTGAGGCGCCCAAGTTGAAGATGGGGCTCATAGTTGGTTTCTATCAAATCCACCAACCGCTTCAGCATCAGCTTTGAATCGCTAATATTCGGATTGACCCCGGCAATTTCACTAAAAATAAAAGGGTTCATGATAGCTCCCCGTCCCAACAACACTCCATCAACTGTTTCCAGCCTTTCGCGGGCCTGTTGGGCGGTAAATATATCTCCGTTACCCAAGACACAAAGCTTGGTGCAATCTTTGATCTGCCGGGCATACTCCCACCTGGCAGCGGTCCCATATGATGCACTCTTCAGCCGAAAATGGACGGCAACAGCATCCACCCCTTCCGCTTCCAGGACTGGAATGATATCAAACACATTAACCGTATCATATCCCAATCTGATCTTTACGGTCAGAGGCAATGAAGACTGCCGCCGCACTGCCCGGACAATGGCAGCTATTTTCAATGGTTCCTTCAGCAAAGCAGCTCCTGCCCCTTTTTTAACGATTTTACTGGCAGGGCAACCCATATTGATATCAATACCGTTAAATGAGGTCTCATTTTCAACAAAAGCAACGGCCTCTACCAGGGGCTGCGGTTCACTGCCAAAGAGTTGGATAAACTGGGGTGTTGTAAATGATAAATCTTTCAACATGCACAGGGTGCGCTCATTCCTGCGTCGGATACCTTCAGCTGACACCATTTCAGAAACCATCAGACCAACACCGCCTATTTCATCAATCAGTTTTCTAAAAGAAAAATCTGTCAAAGCAGCCATTGGGGATAGTATGGTCGGTTGAGAGAAATTAATCTTACCAATCTTTAATTGTTTAGCCATGAAAAATCGTTTGTAATTATACAATTTATTTTTTTTGTTGACAAAACAAAAAATCTATGCTATCAATAATATATTGAAATGATATCACTTTGATATCCCAAAAAAAAAGGAGGCATTATGACAAAGGAGAAGCAAGTTTCAGCAATCAACGGCTGGTTTGTGGTTTTTATTCATTTCCTGGTCACCGCTGCCCTGGCCTGGATTGTGATAGCCCTGGTCGGACAACGGTATCCCAGTATCATTCTACTGGTAATTGGAAGCCTGTTACTGATTGTAACATCAGTGGTCATTCCCATGGGGTATTTTACCCTGCAGCCAAATGAATCCCGCGTGCTGGTATTATTTGGTTCTTATTCGGGAACCGTTCGTGAATATGGATTTCATTGGACAAATCCCCTGAAATTATCTTATCCGCGGCCCAAATACAAAGTATCGTTACGCATGCGCAATTTTGAGGGTGACAAACTAAAGGTTAACGACAAAGGGGGAAATCCGATTGAGATAGCCACAGTGGTTGTCTGGCGGGTAAATGACACAGCCCATGCCCTGTTTGATGTCGATCGCTATGAACAATATGTCAAAATCCAGAGCGATTCAGCCGTACGACACCTGGCTAATTGTTATCCTTATGACCATGGTGAGGGCGAAGAGATCACCCTCAGGAGCGGTGTTGACGAGGTTTCTGCCCTGCTTCAGGAAGAGCTGCAGGAGCGTCTGGCCAAGGCGGGGGTTGTGGTAGAAGAGGCCCGTTTAACCCACCTGGCCTATGCTCCGGAAATCGCCGGAGCCATGTTAAGACGGCAACAGGCCGAGGCCATAATTGCAGCCAGGAAAAAAATCGTTCATGGCGCAGTATCAATGGTGGAGATGGCCCTTCAGGATCTGTTGGAAAAAAAGGTTGTGCAATTGGATGAAGAGCGAAAAGCAGCCATGGTGAGTAACCTGCTGGTGGTTTTGTGCGGTGAGACCGAAGCTCATCCAGTGATCAACACCGGCACCCTCTACACTTAAAGAGTAAAGACAATAAAATAATAAATCCAATGGCTACAAAAAAAACCTTCTTGCTCCGTATCAAACCAGAGCTATGGAAAGAACTGGAAGCCTGGGCCGCCGATGAACTTCGCAGTGTCAACGGTCAAATAGAATTCATACTACGTCAGGCCATTTCGAGAAGAAAGGGGAAAGGAGCGGAAGGAGGCAATCCCTCTACCGATAAAGAACAGTAGACTACGGCCTGCAACTGGCAGAGTATGCAATTTTATCGAGTGGAGGGATTTAATTGGAGAAGAGACAATGTTACTTAAAATGATATTATTCCTGATAATCATACTCGTAATTTTAATCGCCGCTTAAGGAGTTCTTATGATCGAAATTAGAGAGGTATCAAAGAGTTACAACAAGGGGGAAGTGAAAGCTGTCAGCAACCTGAGCCTGACAGTGGAGCCCGGAGAAATCTTTGGCTTTTTGGGTCCCAATGGAGCGGGCAAAACAACCTTGATAAAAATGATGGTCGGGCTGCTCAAGCCTGACCAGGGACAAATAACCATAAACGGCCTGGACAATCAACTCCACTCATTGGAATGTAAAAAAATCACTTCCTATGTACCAGACCATCCAACCGTTTATGAGCGGCTGCGCGGACTGGAATACCTGAACTTTATCGGTGACGTCTACGGTGTGCCGGCAAATCAGCGCCTGGCTGTGATGGATCGGTGGTTAGAGATTTTCGGGCTGAACAGTGCCATTAACAGTCCCATTAAAAGTTATTCTCATGGCATGCGTCAAAAAATAGTGCTGCTGGGGGCATTGCTACCATCCTGTGAGGTTTTTATACTCGATGAACCCATGGCAGGCCTGGACCCTAAATCAGCCCATCAATTAAAGGAAATCATGCGTGAACACTGTCAACAGGGAAAAACCCTCTTTTTTTCCACCCATGTCATGGAAGTTGCCGAAAAATTGTGTGACCGTATTGGCATCATCAGCCACGGTCACCTGATTGCTCATGGCACCCTGAGTGAGTTAAAAACGAAGTCCAGGAATTCACAATCTCTGGAAAACATCTTCCTGGAGTTAACAGAATCATGAAAAACCTATGGATCCTCACACGACTGGGAATCAAGATTAATTCGTTATTTTCCGCGGTTTTACTAAAAATGAGACTGAGTCGACGGGACCGGGTATTGGTTTATATCGGTACCTTTGCCTGGTTCGGTTTTCTTATACTTCTGGCTGTTATCATCCATTCCGGCATCAGCCATGTTTACAAATTGCTGTCAGCTGTGGGTCAACCGGAAGCCATTCTAACCTTTTTTATCCTGTTTGGCCAATTGTTGATACTAATCCTGGGTATCTATTACATGATCGCAATATTCTACTTCTCCCGTGATTTGGAATCCCTGATCCCTTTGCCCCTGAAACCACATGAAATAGTTCTCTCCAAGTATCTGACCATTGTTTTCAATGAATGGTTAATTCTTTTGCCCCTCGTGTTACCCGGTTTGATAAGTTATGGTATCCTGGCCAGCGCTGATCTAGGTTATTGGCTGCGCCTGCCATTACTCTTTTTAAGCTTGCCGCTACTACCTCTGGCTATTGCCTCAATCCTGGCGATACTCCTCACGCGAGTGGTCAATCTATCCAAAAAAAAAGACGCCCTGATTATTGTTGGTAGCCTGTTGCTTATGGTTATCTGGCTATTGCCTCAATTTTCCCAATCTGCATCAACCAACAATATTTCCGGAGAGCAGATGGTTCAATTTTTCCAGGCAGACGATGGTCTGGTAAAAACAATGGCTCGTTCATTTCCCCCGGCAGCCTGGGCCACCAATGCATTAACCCACGGATTCTCGTCCGCTGGTTTTCTTGATTTTTTTCTTTTTCTAAGCGCATCCCTGCTCATGGTTTTTTTGCTGGTCAAGACCGGGACAAAATTCTTTTACCATGGATTAATCGGATTGCAGGAGATTCAAACCAGCAAACAACTCATGCCAGAGTCCGCTCTAAGGAAAAAAACCACCTCAGGATTCCACCCGGTTAGAACCATTTTTCTAAGGG
>CBFDCH010000229.1:0-5155 GCA_965603235.1 uncultured bacterium
GGGATATGTCCAGGGAAATGGATCCGGATGGTCCAATTTACGCGAGATTTGATACCTTATCTGGCGTAGAAATACAATAATATTGAGTGCTTACAAAGTAAGCCACCGTTCTCAATCTTAAAACTGCGGCCGGTTTTATAGCTGCTTCACAGACCAGGCGACAGCCTTCTCTGCGAACCAGGGTTTCACTGTGGCCCAATTATTCTTGAAGAAATCGGATTGACGGTATTTTTGCAGGTGTTCTTCTGAATCCCAGGTACTGTATGTAAAAAAGGTGGCAGGATGATGGATGTCCTGCAGCACTTCCACCTGCCGGCATCCTTCGGATTGACTGATCCCAGGAGAGATCTCTTTACTAAAGGCGGAAAAGGAATTTACCTTATCCGGCTGGAAAACCATTTTGACAATCCTGACAATCATAGCTGGTTTCTAGATATCCACCTTTTGTCCAATTCCAGCGGCAAGGGCGCGGTCATAGACCAGTTTGGCGGTGGCTGCATCCTGGATGGCCAGGCCATTGGATTTAAAGAGGGTAATTTCCTGGTTGTTGATCCGTCCCTCTTTGGCTCCGGTGATCACCTGACCCAATTCAGCATAAAAATGGGATTCATCGATGGCCCCTTCCTGCAGGGGAATCATGATATCGCCCGCTTCATTAAAACAGGCCTCTCTTGAATCGCCGATAAATTTCGACCGTTTGATGATCTCAGTATCCAGTTCCCTGGCATTGGGGGTATGGCTGCCGATACCATTTATGTGAGTGCCTGCTTTAACATTGGCGCCATTAAAGATAGGAGTGGGGGATGAGGTAGCGGTACAGATAATATCTGCGGCCAGCAATTCTTCCGGATCAGTGGCCTGAATAATTTCCAGGTTCAGCGCCGTACCTGCTTCCTGGACAAACTTTTTAGCATTCTCCGCTGACACATCATATACCAGAGCCTTACTCAATTGCCTGGCCACGGCCACGGCTTCCAATTGTTTGACGGCCTGCCCGCCGGCCCCATATATAGCTGCCACCTGGTTGTCTCCCTCTCTGGCCAGGTATTTGGTGGCAATTCCGGAGGCTGCGCCTGTGCGGACCGCAGTCAGATAACCGCCGTCCATAACGCAGATCACATCCCCTGTTTCCGGATCCTGCAGCAAAACCTTGCCCAGAATGGTGGGCAGGCCATGCTTTTGAGGATTATTTTTATAGACTTTTACCACTTTGCAGGCTAGAGCACCCAAATCTTTGAGGTAGGCGGGCATGTAGAGGGAAAGGCCCTCCGGGGGTTTGATGTTGGCACGAAGCGGCAAGTCCGCGCTGCCCCTTGTGAGTTCGGCAAAGGCCTGCTCCACCACGTCCATGCACTCTTTCATATGTAGAACCTGTTTAACATCTTCCCTGTTTAATAAAAGTATCATCCTAATAGTCCTCCTCTGTAAATGTTTATATCACTCTCTAGCAAATTCTTCAAACCGCTCCTGGATTAAGCGCAAAATTATATCATAGGGTCCATGATTGTCAACGTTGGCTGGCAATGAAATTCACTTGAAAATATTTTTGGTATTGCCTAAAATAGCAATGGTTTCGGAAACTGCTTGTTTATAATAAAATCGCGAAGGAGGACAACAAATGGGATTTAGAGCAATTGTAATCGGGGGAATCATTATTTCAATTTTTGCCAGTAAGATTAATAAATTTATTGGCGGGATTGTCAGCCTGGCTGTGACTACTTTTATTTTTGTTTATGGCCTTGGTGTTTACGCCAGACCTGGCTGGACCATGCAGTTTTTTGGGATCACTGTTTCCCAGGAATTTTTTGTTGTCCTGATTTTAATCTGGTATGCGTTTGATTTTAAACAGGTTTATGATGGCTGGAAAGAGGGGCAGCTGGGCAGAGCCCTACAGGATAAAATGGGTAACTTGCTTAGAATCGGTGTCGCAGCCGATGATGTAATGGCCCAGACCGCAGCCGGCCTGGAAAACCACGACCAATCGACCCGCGACCTGGTGAGACGTATCATGCAGGGGGAAGAGTTTAAACAGAGTGTGGAGGGTCATATGAACGCCTATCAAATGGATTTGAACAAGGCCATGATCAACTACAAGCTGGCTGTGGATGTGATCAACGATTTGCGCCGCATGCTGATCAAGGAGGGTGCACGGGTGAACGTGTCCATCAATAAGGCGGAGATCAAAACCTTTGTGGTGCCAGTACCCAGGATTATGGCTGCCAAGTCCATTTCCATGACAAAAAAGCTAAACAAAAATGATTTAATATTTTCGGTGAACAATAAACTGGTGGCATCCCCGGAGGAGTTGATGGGCGAAATGGGTCAGGTGGGTCCGGAGGGTAAAGTGCGGCTGGGAGTGTTGTTTGAGGATCCCAACACCCGGTTGTGGAATGCCAAGACCATGGAAATCAAAGGTGCTGTCCAGGATCTGAAGGTTGAATCCAACGTCTCGGTTATGGCGCACCCTTAATATTTTGAAAAAGGAGCAACTATGAAAATACCCTTATTCCAGGTAGATGCGTTTACCAATCATGTGTTTGGTGGAAATCCCGCGGCTGTATGCCCTTTGGAATCCTGGCTGGATAAAGATTCAATGCAGAAAATTGCCGCAGAGAATAACCTGTCGGAAACCGCTTTTTTTGTAAAAACCGGGGACGGCTATGAATTGAAATGGTTCACCCCCAAAGTGGAAGTAAATCTCTGTGGACATGCCACCCTGGCCACAGCCTTTGTGTTGTTTCAATGCCTCAAATATCCGGATGAGGAAATCCGCTTTTTTACTCTCAGCGGCGAGCTGCGGGTGAAACGGGAGAAGGATCTACTGGTCCTTGATTTTCCGGCCAATCCAGCAGAGCCTCTGGCAGCGCCCCCCGATAAACTGGTTGAAGGGCTGGATAAAGTACCGCTGGAGGTGCATAAATCCCGTGATATCCTGGCCCTCTTTGAGAAACAGCAGGATGTTCTGAACCTGAAACCCGATTTTTCCTTACTGGCACAGGTGGAGGGTTTGGGGATTATTGTTACCGCTCCCGGTGAGGAAGCAGATTTTGTCTCCCGGTTTTTTGCGCCCGGCGCCGGCATCAACGAGGATCCGGTCACCGGCTCTGCCCATACTACCCTGGTCCCTTTCTGGTCGCAGCGCCTGAACAAAAAAGAGCTGCTGGCCTTTCAACTGTCGGAAAGAAAAGGGGAACTCTTTTGCAGGGATATGGGAGACCGGGTGGAGATTGCCGGCCGCGCCGTCCTCTATCTCACCGGCGAAATCTCCATTTAGTCCCTGCCTTGTCAAGGTTTTTGGCCGGTCCACCGATCCCGTGTTATAATGGACAGTATGAAAGGAAAAATGATTTCGGGATGTTTGGTGGTTGGGCCGATCGCGGCCAATTGTTTTATTGTGGGTGATGAGGAGACCCGGCAGGGCGTTATCATCGATGCTGGTGAGGATGCCGACCAGATTCTTGAGGTGGTTAAGGAAAATAAACTCACCATTAAATATATTATATCCACCCATGGCCATTTTGATCACAATGGGGCCGTGGCAAAGCTAAAGAAGGAATTATCCTGTGATTTTGTTATGCATGAAGCGGATTTGTCATTTATCGGCGAGGCCAGAGAGTCCGCTCTGAACTGGGGTTTTATCATTGATGATGTTCCCCAACCCGATCGTTTTATAAAGGATGGGGATGAGTTAATTGTGGGTGGATTGCAGTTTAAAGTTCTTCATACACCGGGCCATTCTCCGGGAGGGATCTGCCTCTATGTTGAAAGTGAAGGGGTGGTTTTTACAGGAGACAGCCTCTTTTTTGGTTCAATCGGCAGAACTGATTTTAGGATGGGGTCTTTAAAAGAGCTGACTCGTTCCATTAAGGAAAAGCTCTACACATTGCCGGACGAAACCATTGTTTATACAGGCCATGGGGATGAAACCTCGATTGGATACGAAAAAGCCAACAACGGTTATGTGAGGGCATAACCATCATGGAAACGACAGCAGAATTAAAATATTTTACCGAGATTATCTCCCAGTCCAAGCACCTGGTTGCCTTTACCGGCGCCGGCTGTTCGGCTGAAAGCGGCATTCCCACTTACCGGGGAGAGGGCGGCTTATGGACCAAATATGATCCGGATAAATTTGCCAATTACGATTATTTCATCAAGGATCCCACCTATTTCTGGAGCTTTTTCAAAGAAATCCGTTTACCGATCCTGGAAAAATCAGAACCCAATGACACCCACCGCACCCTGGCCCGTTTGGAAGTGGAGGGAAATTTAAAAATGGTCATTACCCAGAATATTGACGGCCTCCATCAACTGGCAGGGCAGAAAAATGTATGTGAACTGCATGGCAATACCAGGCAGGTTGTGTGCCTCACCTGCGCCAAAAAAATGCCGTTCGAAGAGGTAGGTAAAAAATTGGATACTGAAATGCCGCCCCTCTGCGCTTGCGGAGGGCTGTTAAAACCGGATGTGGTTCTCTTTGGCGAGGCCCTGCCGCAAAAGGTGCTGCTGGAATCGTGGCAAGCGGCCCAACTATGTGATACATTTTTAGTAGTGGGCAGCTCCCTGGTGGTTCAACCAGCCGCGCAAATTCCCCTGGTGGCCAGGAAAAACGGGGCCAAACTGGTGATTATAAACCTTGATCCCACGCCCTTGGACTCTCTGGCGGATCTTGTCATCAACCAAAAATCCAGTGATGTTTTGCAGGCACTGCCTTAGCTGGATTTGTGTTTTTTTTCCGGATCAGACTGCGGCAGGCCTTTTTCCATGGCCCACAATTTGGCATATTTTAGAAACACATAATACATGGAAGTGAGACATACCAATAATCCCGGAATCCCGTCCAGGAATCCCCGCTGGATGAAATATTGACGGATAAAGCGCCACAGGGGTATCAGTGTAAGGTGGGTAAATCCTGCCCTTCTTCCTTTCTCCCGCAGGTCTTCGGCTGCCCAGGTAGCATACCGTTCATATTTTTCCATGATCTGTCTGAAATTCCAGTAGGTGTAGTGCTCCAGTTTATCCTTTAAAAAACCAATTTTTCCCGATGAAACCTTGATTTCCGAGTGTACCCGCATATCCTTGTATTTTGACAAATCCTGTTTGAAAAGCCGGATCACTTTATCGGTTCCCCAGCCGCTCCGTTTTACTTCATGGC
>CBFDCH010000230.1:0-5152 GCA_965603235.1 uncultured bacterium
CAATGGTTTCATTATCCCGTTGTTGATAGACAAATCCGCCGGGAATGGTCTTAACATCAACCGTTTCCTGGTACCCCAGGGACATTTTTATTAATCTCAGGTTGCTTTTTTTCTTTAACACTGCCAGGGCTTCGGGGCTGAAATCGGGTGCCACAATCACTTCAAAGAATATCTTTTTCATTTCCTCGGCCGTTTCTCCATCAAGGGTGCGGTTAAAGCCCACGATGCCGCCAAAGGCGGATTTGGGATCCCCGGAAAAGGCATTTTTGAAGGCGTCGGTCAGGGTTTTGGCCAGGGAAGCGCCGCATGGATTCTGATGTTTAACGATCACGGCAAAATGATCGTCATTCTCAAATTGGTTAAGTACTTCGTAGACCATGGACAGGTCAAGAATGTTATTAAAGGAGAGGGATTTTCCCTGGATTTTTTGCATTTGCCGAAGGGCCGATTTTTGATCCCTGATGTACAGGCCCGCCTGCTGGTGGGGATTCTCGCCATAGCGCAAATCCTGCCGTTTGCGGCCGGCAAAGTTGAAATAGTGGGGGAGCTCCTCCTCTCCCTCCTGTAAATAATTGGCAATCATGGAATCGTAAAAGGAGGTGTAGGAAAATGCCTTTAAGGCCAATCTCTTCCGTTCCTCCAGATCAATGTCTCCCTTGGCCAGCAATTGTTCCACCACGGGTATGTAGTCATCTTTCTCCACCACCACAAGGGTGTCTTTAAAATTCTTGGCAGCAGCGCGCACCATGGAGGGGCCGCCGATATCGATATTTTCCATCATGAAATCTAAACCCTTCTCTTTTTGGTTCAAGGCATCCTCAAAGGGGTAAAAATTGACAATAACCAGATCTATCTTGGGAATTAAATATTGATCGAGCTGGTCCAGGTGTTCACGGGTTTTTTTGGCCAGGATAGCGCCGAAAATCAGGGGATGCAGGGTCTTCACCCGGCCGTCCAGGATTTCAGGGAATTTTGTAAAATCAGTGACTTCATGTACCTCCACACCGGTTTCCCTGAGATATTTGGCTGTGCCGCCAGTAGAGATTATTTGCCACCCCTTTTCCTTCAGGTTTTTGGCAATGGTCTCAATGCCATCCTTGTAATAAGTGCTGATTAAGGCTCTTTTCATAATTACTCCTGATCTTTTCCAAATTCTAAGCTTTCAAACAATAAAAATCAAGGAATTTGAAGACAGGAGGCGGGAAAAAGTTGTGATTAAACTTTTTTATTATATATCACTTATATGAAGGTTCCATCCCTCTTCATCTTCGTCTTCGATCAGGGAGTAAAATTTGCCCTTGTAAACAGTAAAGAGGATGGGGTAGTAGGTATAGGGCACATAGGGGGAGAGGGGTACAAATAGCCGTTTTAATTCTTTACCCTTCAGATCCATGACCACACATTCCCAGAGCTCATTTTTTCGTTTATAGGTGATGACATAAATAGTATCTTCTGTGACCAGGAGATCCCTCATGGCCGGATAATACTCTTTGAAATAAATTCTATTTTTTATGCCATCATAAAAACGTCTGAATTGTGGATCGGTTTTAAACCACTTGTGGGTTTCATTTTTATAGGAGCTGGCCACTTTTACCTTTTTAAAGGATTTTTTAATTTGATACAGTCTTTTGCCGTCTGGTTGGTACACATCAATGGCAAAATCTGTGATACTGCCCGCCACAAAGATCTTATCCTTGTATATCGGTTTATAGGTATAAGGCCCAAATGGCAACTCAATACGAATGTTATTACCCACATCAACTTCAGTGCGGTGAAATACCTTTTGCTGCTTAAAATCAGAGTCTAATAAGCGGATACTGATCAAAAACTTTTTATCCTCGGTAACGGCCGGGCCGGCAACCACATACTTGTCCTTAATCGGGTAAAACACCAAATTGGGCGGCGCCTTTATTTCACTCTTGTACTCTCCATCCGGGGTGAGGAATGTGATTTTATTCATGCTGTTGACCGTCATTCTGCCTTCAGTAAAACAAAGGTTCATCGGGGGTCCAAAGGGTTGGGTTTTAAACTCCTTGGGCCCTTCCCCTTCCCGGCCGAATTTTTTAATCAACTTATAATCCTTGACAGAATAGATATAAATAGTGGTTTTTTCCAAAATATAGAGTTTCTCATAGTCCGCCACCAAAATGGCCGGCCTGGCCAGATTCGGCAATTGCACAATTTTATTAGCGGTCAAATTGAGTGTTAGAATCAGGCCTATCAGCCAGAAAATAGTCTTTTTCATTCTTCCCTCCTGAAGCGACATTGAAAGTACAATCACTTAAACGTAAATTATACCGGAAAGTTCCGTCAGAGTTAAATTATTTAATATTTTTTTTTAAAAAAAAGGTTGATTTTGCTAAAAAATTATACTATAATAATCATAGCGAACAAAAGACGAACGATGGAGATAAGAATGGATGGCAACAGTCAGGTGCAAGTATTAAAAGATGACATTTTAAAACTGTATAATCGTCGTAAAAATGAACTCGATCCGGGAAAAATTAAAGAACTGGAAGAGATCATTGCTGTAAAACTAAAAGCCTGGGGAGAGATTCAAACTCAGGATGGCGATTCTGTTAGTTAGATAAACTGCCTGCGCCCAAAACTAGATTTTATACCATTATTATCTATCTATTTCTCAATTAGTATCCTTAATTTCAAAAATAACACAGCCATTTGCCGTTATCCAGGTTAATTTTTATTAATGTATATTTTTCACTTATGGGAATTGTGTTACACTTTACACTGATAAAGGAGGCCTCAATGGTTACCAAAACAATGAAATCATTATTTCTAATCTTAATCATGGTTGGCAGCAGTTTTTTGTATTTGGAAGCAGCCAAAAAGAAGAAAATTCAATTCAGTAAAAGTATGTTGAACAACATAAAGTATCGCAGTATTGGCCCTACACGCGCAAGCGGCCGATTCGTGGACTTTGCCGTTTCCCGGCAGGATGCTTACGTTTTCTATGCGGCCACCGCATCCGGAGGATTATGGAAAACCGAAAACAACGGCAATACCTTTAAGCCCATTTTTGATGATGAGAAGATTATTTCCATCGGCGACATCGCGGTTGCACCGAGGGATGATAAAATTGTCTGGGTGGGAACAGGAGAAGCCAATAATTCCCGCAGTTCGTACTGGGGGGATGGTGTTTATAAATCCACAGATGCCGGTAAAACCTGGAAGAATATGGGCCTCAGGGATTCACATCATATTGGTCGAATTATCGTCCATCCTGAGAATCCTGACATTGTGTATGTGGCATCCCTGGGTCATCTCTATTCTGAAAATCAAGAACGGGGATTGTATAAAACCGAGGATGGGGGAAAAACCTGGAAAAAATGTCTCAGTGTGTTTGTTCGCAACAAACACATTGGTGTAGTCGATTTGGCCATGGATCCCTCCAATCCCGATATTCTATACGCCTGTTCTTACGATAAGGTGCGTAAACCCTATACTTTTAACCTGGCTGGTCCGGGCAGCGGTATCTATAAAACCATAGATGGAGGTAAGAACTGGAATAAGCTGGCCGGCGGCCTGCCAGCCGGTCCGCTGGGCCGGATCGGGGTTGCCATTTATGCCAAAAATCCCAATATTCTGTATACCACCATTGAAAATGCCAACAAACCAAAAATGTCCGCTGAAGATCGGGAAAAGGAGTTGCTGGAGGATAAATCAAGCCGCGGCATGATTGGCGGTGAAGTGTATCGCTCTGATGACGGAGGCGATACCTGGAAGAAGGTAAGTCCTGATGGTAAAAGTATTGGTGGCGCACCCGGCTATTATTATGGCCAAATTATCATTGATCCCAATAATGACCAAGTGGTTCACGTGCTCAGTGCCGCCTCTTGGGGCACCTATGATGGTGGCAAAACCTGGAAACGGCGTCCGCTGCGCTTTGGAGGAGATGACCATGCGCTGTGGATAAATCCCAGGGATTCCCGCCACATGTGGCTGGGCTATGACCACGGATTGGGGATCACCCATGATGGAGGCAAAACCTGGTACCATCCGGATAACCTGCCCTTGGCACAAATGTACGCAGTGGGTGTGGATATGTCTTATCCATACCGGGTGGCCGGCGGCCTGCAGGACAATGGTTCGGCTATGGGCCCCAGTACCAATCGGAATGGAGGCCCCATCAAACTGGAGGACTGGCAGAATGTGGGCGGCGGCGACGGTATGTACAATGTGTTTGATCAAAAGACAAACCGCTTCCTCTATAATGAGTCTCAATTCGGACCCCTGGTCAGAACCGATTTGCATACCGGGGAAAGGAAATCAATTGCATATAGAAATAAAAACAGCAAATTACGCTGGAACTGGAATGCCCCGATCCTGGTATCCCCACATGACGGCAACGTGATTTACCACGGCGCAAATGTATTGGTAAAATCACAATTCAGGGGTGAATACTGGCAGGAGATCAGCAAAGATTTGACCACCAATGATCCCAAGAAATTAACCACCGGCAAAGGGGGCGATGGCAATATCCAGTACTGCACAATCACCACCATTGATGAATCGCCCATTAGCAGAGGCCTGTTGTGGGTAGGGACCGATGATGGTAACGTCTGGATCAGCCGCGATGATGGTGGCAAGTGGACAAAGCTGAATGACCGCATCTCCGGGAATCCCGGCTACTGGGTAAGCCGGGTGGCAGCCTCGCCTTCAAATCCGGGAACGGCATATGTGACATATACTGGTTACCGGCGGGATGATTTCAGGCCCTTTGTTTTTAAAACCACCGATTTTGGCCAAACCTGGATCTCAATTGCAGCAAACCTGCCCCCCAGGGAACCAATTAATGTGATCAGGGAACACCACCTTAATGCCAATCTCCTTTTTGTGGGGACTGAACTTGGAGTTTATGTCTCGATTAATGGCGGCCGCAATTGGACCAGCCTAAAGTCCAACATGCCCACCCAGCCTGTCCATGATTTGCTGATTCATCCGCGGGAAAATGATCTGGTTGTAGCCACTCACGGCAGGGGTATTTTTATTGCTGATATTTCCCCTCTGCAGGAGATCAGCTCTTCACTGCTCTTGAAGAAAGCTCATGTTTTTAATATCCAAACTAAAATACGCTGGATTAATAATAAACGGAACCATTCCAGTTCCGCCAATTACAATGGCAAAAGCGAAC
>CBFDCH010000231.1:0-5115 GCA_965603235.1 uncultured bacterium
ATGGACACGGCCAGGACGCGGAACAGACCCCATAAAATGGGTAATTGCAGCAACAATGGCAGGCAGCCGCCCATGGGATTAACTTTCTCTTTTTTATAGAGCTCCATGGTCTCTTTCTGCATCTGTTGCCTCTGCTGTGGCTCCTTGGGATTTTTGTACTTCTTACGAATGGCTTTGATCTTGGGCTGTAAAGCCTGCATTTTGGCCATAGACACACTCGAAGTATAGGTGAGGGGGAAGAGTAGGAGTTTTAGAAAAAGGGTAAATAGAATGATAGCCCAGCCATAATTGGGTACAATTCGATGAGCAATTGAGATTCCCTTTTGCATTATTTTGGCAATAGAGCCGAACCAGCCGTATTGAATGGCTTCATTCACCTGGTAAAAGGTCCCGGTGATAGTGGCCAAAATCTCCTCATCTTTGGGTCCCATGTAAACAGCCGTGGGATTTTCCACCACCATATAGGAATAAATGTCCCATTTGGCCTTTTTATTCTCAATAATCCTGTTTTTTATCATACGGTAACGAACCTTCGCGTTTTTATTATCGGTCTTAAATATAGCGGCAAAATAGGTGGTCTCATAGGCCGCCCAATAGAAGAAGCCGTCTATGGTGCCCTGGGCTCTCTCGGTGTTATCGGCAATAGGTTCTGTTTTTAATTTCCTGAAATCCACTGATTTGACATCCTCACCGTTGAAGGCTCCGATTTTTAAACCCTGCTGTAGAGTTCTGGCAGGGCTGATATTATTCTCAAGATCGGGTCCGAATGTAAAAGGAACAGTAATGGCCTGCCTCTCTTTAATGATTTTGTGTTCAAGATTTATTACATAACTGCCGCGGTTGAAGGTAAATTTCTTGACCACGGACAGATCCGTTGCCTGATCCTTATACTCGAAGAGGAGAACGGTCTTGCCGTTCTGCTCAAACTTTTTAAAGGTAAAAATATTTTCGTTTATTTGTTTATACAGGGGGTTGTTTTCATAGGGGAAAAAGTGAAAGGGGAGCAATTGAAATTTTTCAACCTTTTGTGAAACCAGGTTCAGAAGATGTTTTTGTTTACCCTTGGTGGTAACATCGCCATCGTCCTTGTACCTGTTCAGGACAAAAGATTTCAAACCCGCTCCCTTGTTGGTAAAAACAGCGGTAAAAAGATCTGATTTTATTTCAATATTATCATTAACCTCAGTTCCTTTTAGATCTTCTGTAACGGCATCAAAACTCTGTTTCACCTCTGCTGCCTTCTCTTTTTTTGAGGCGAACAGATCAGCTATATCCTTGGCCTGGGTTGGATCTTTTTTGGCCGCACCCTCCCCCACTGGCTGACTCTGCTGTTGGGTCGCTGGCTGCTGAGCCGCTGGAGGAGTTGGCTTGGATTTAGGCATAAACAACAATTGAAAGAGTGTGATTACAACAATTGATAGCACAATGGCTAAAATTAATCTTTTTGTATCCATTTTAATTCCACCTTAAAAGTATCTGGTACCGGATCATAACCGCCCGGATGCAAAGGCTGGCATTTTATAAGCCGTTTCATCCCCAGGTATAGCCCTTTAAAAACACCGTGCCGTTTAATCGATCCTGCAGTATAAACTGAACAAGAGGGATAAAAACGGCAATGGTTGCCTAAAAAGGGGGAGATCATTTTTTTATACAAAGTTAGAAAAAACAACAATACTTTTTTAATCATTTTAAATTGATGCGGTCCAGGTGTTTCAAGAAGAGTTTCTCAACCTCAGCGGCTTTCTGCCGGTTAAAGGGTTTCTGCATAATAATCCAGAGATCCCAGCCGCCTGAAAGCCTATGTTGATTTAACCGGAACCACTCTTTCATCTTTCTCTTTATGAAATTTCGCTGTACAGCTTTACCTATCTTCCTCTTTACAGAAATTGCTAAACGGCAATAGGGGAAATCATTTCCTCTATAATGTAAAAAAAAAATCGTTCCTGATCCTTTTGGCCCGTTTTAGCAGTATTTTAAAGTCTTCCTCTTCTCTGATTCGTTTATAAGACGGGAGTTTGAATGCCATTTATCAAACAGTAAGCCGCTTGCGGCCTTTTCTTCGCCGGCTGTTAATCACATCTCGACCAGCCTTGGAGGCCATACGCGCTCGGAAACCATGAGTGGTTTTCCTCTTTCTATTGTTTGGCTGATATGTTCTTTTCACAACAACTCCTTTACCATATTGAAATTTAAACCATAATATATAAAAAATTACTAAAAATGTCAAGTTATACTTGCGGGATTAAGAATAAAAATTACTTGTCAGGTTTAATTTTACTCAGTTTTTCAATGACCACAATCTGTACAATCCAGACCAAAAGCACCAAAAAGGCTGCCAGAATTCGTAATTTGGAAGAGAGGGTAAAAAAATCAAACAACCCGTGAATCACGGCTGCTGCAATTAAACTGGATAATGCAGGCCAAAAAACAGGCCTCTTCGACAATATGGTCAGTCCGGTCCTGTATCCCCAGATAGAAGCGAAAACTATATGTGTTAAAGGAGAAGCAATGGCCCGTCCAAATAACTGGAATCCGTCCAGATACAGCAAGTAATTGAGATTTTCAAAACTGGCAAATCCCAGGGCAATCACCGCGGCATAGATAATACCATCCACCTTTTCATCAAAACTTTCAAAATGCCTCACTATCAATAGAAAAGGAATCATTTTTAAAAATTCCTCAACCAATCCCACCACCAGGATACAATAGAGGAGAAAGAGGAGTCTGTTCCCCTCAACCAGAAGACTGGGATCGCCTGGTATGCCGATGGCCGGCAATAATCCATAGGCCTTGAAACAGACAAATCCTGCAACAAAACCCAGAATATAAGTAAGGCCCACATGGATCAACGGCTCAGGCTGCTCACGATCCTTGTAATAGAGATAGCCAATCCAGAACAGGGCGGGCGCTACAATGCCGGAAAGAAAGAGCCAGATTGTCATGCCGCCATTGTATCACAAAAAGGAGCAAACCTTTGGGTTACCCCTTGTTTAGTAATGGAATAGATTTTTTTTGGCCGCTAAATTTTACCAAGCCAAACAAAGTGCAAAATTTGAAAAATCGGACTTTTCCATACATTATATAACTATGAAAAAAGCCGAAAATACACCCAATTTATATTCGTTAATTTATTTTTCTTTGTCAATTTTTCTGGTTTTCCTGGGTACAGCCACAACCCTATCACCGACTCTCCAGGCCCAAAACAGTATTAAATTCAACCATATTACCGGAGAGGATGGATTGTCCCAGGCCACCATTTTTTCGATCTGCCGCGACAACCGTGGCTTTATGTGGTTCGCCACTGAAGCCGGATTGAACAAATACGACGGCTACTCCATCAAGGTGTATATGCCTGAAAAGGATGATCCCTCAAGCTTGAGCAATAACTATATTTATACTGTATATCTGGATAAATCAGGCACCCTCTGGGTGGGAACCGATGATGGTTTAAACCGTTATAACAGAGATAGGGATACCTTTATTCGATACATGGCAGATTCTGCCATACCGACCAGCCTGAGTAATGACAAGGTCTATACCATCTTTGAAGACAGCTCCTCTACCTTGTGGATCGGAACAGAAGGGGGCTTGCATAAATTTCTCCAGGAAACCGGAGGGTTTGTTTCTTACCTGCATAAAGAGGATGATCCCGCCACTATCAGCCACAATACCGTCAGAAGCATATGTGAGGATCAGCAGGGTGGCCTGTGGATCGGTACTGACAACGGACTGAACCATCTGGCCAAGGGCAGCAATCAATTCAGCCGGTTTATCCATAATCCGGACGATGCCAATAGTTTGAGCAACAACAATGTGCTCTGCGTAATATTCAGCAGTGACAACTACCTGTGGATAGGGACCCAGAACGGTTTGAACCGTTATGATCCCGGGGAAAAAAAGTTCCGCCGATTTTTCCATAATGCGCGAAATCGCCACAGTATCAGTGACAACCGTATCAATGTTATTTATGAGGATAGTGAGAAATACTTATGGCTGGGTACACACGATAGCGGCCTGGACCGGTATGACTCTAAAAGCAACACTTTCAAAAACTTTCCCCACAATGCCAATATTCCCACCAGCGTGGCCGACAACCGTATTTATTCATTATATGAGGATCCCTCTGGTGTATTCTGGGTGGGCACGTATGGCGGCGGCGTTTCAAAAGCCAATAAAGATGTTGAAAAATTCCTCCATTACCGTCACAATCCCCAGGATGCCAACAGCCTCAGTCACAACCACACCCGCATGTTCCTCAAAGATATAAGGGGATTTCTCTGGGTGGGAACCGACGGCGGCGGCCTGAACCGCTTCAATCTAAAAACCGGGAGAGTAAAACATTACACCCATGATCCGGAGAATAAAAATAGTGTCAGCAATAACAAGGTGTTTCAGATTGTGGGGGAGGGGCCCGAATACCTCTGGCTGGGCACCTATGGTGGGGGGTTGAATCACTTGGATACCCGCAAAGAAACCTTTGCCCATTACCGTCACCAGGCAGGCCAAAACAACTCCTTGAGTGATGACCGGATTCGCAGCCTCTATAAAGCTAGATCGGGTATTTTGTGGATTGGCACTGACGGCGGTGGTTTAAATAAATTTGATATCAAAGCGAAGACATTTACTCGCTATATACACAATCCTCAGGATATCAACAGCCTGAGCCATAACCGCATTTTTGCAGTTAAAGAGGACCACAATGGACTCATTTGGATTGCCACTTTTGGCGGCGGCCTCAACCGCTTTGATCCCGAACAGGAGACCTTTACCCATTACCGCTTCAATCCTCAGAACGGCAACAGTATTGGCAACGATTATGTGCTGTGTATCCACGAGACCGCGGATGGTGTGCTCTGGCTCGGATCCAATGGCGGCGGTTTGACCAAGTTTGATGTTGCCAAAAACAAATTCACCAACTTCACTGAAGAGACCGGCCTGGCCAACAATGCCGTATATGGCATACTGGAGGATAGTCTGGGCTATCTGTGGATGAGCAGCAACAAGGGGCTGTCAAAATTTGATCCCAATACTAAGGAATTTAGAAACTATACCATTAGAGATGGACTTCAAGGTTATGAATTTAACGGGCGTGCGGCCTGTAAAAGTGATCGAGGG
>CBFDCH010000232.1:0-5101 GCA_965603235.1 uncultured bacterium
CTGTATCAAGGGACAATTGATGGTATAATAAAGTGCCGGAAATCTAAGACTGGCCTTCATTTAAAGGAAAAACTGGATCATGCCATTTAGCGAATTGTACGGTAACCAACGAATCAAGCACATTCTTACCAGTTATTTAAACAATCAGATAATTCCTTTTAGTATGGTATTTTTTGGGCCTGGATCCGCCGGTACCATTGATTTTGCCCTGGCTTTTGCCAAAGCTGTTAATTGTCTGGAAATGGATGAAGATTTTTGCGGTTCATGCCGCAATTGCCAGGATATTTCCAAAGGTATTTTTCCGGATGTACTAGTATTGAATCCAGAGGGGCAACACTACAAGAAGGGTCAAATAGCCTTTCTTATTAACGATAATTTTAAAAAACCCCTTCAGGGAGACCATAAGATTTACATACTGAACACGGCTCATATGATGAATGAAAACTCAGCCAATGCATTTTTAAAGGTGTTGGAAGAGCCGACTGAATCGTGTGTTTTTATACTGTTGACTACAAATTTGAGTGGCCTCCTGCCCACAATAAGGTCCCGTTGTCAGATATTGTCCTTTTCTCCACTCGGCAAAGAGGAGATGAAGAAGATTCTGGTAGGGAGGGGGATTGATCCCAAGCAGGCCAAGCTCATGGCCTATCTAAGCCAGGGCAGTATGGATAGTATTTTAAATTTGAATTTTGCCGAGCTCATGCAGAAACGGGCCGGCGTTCTTGCCATCCTGGATAAATTGATCAGAACCACAGGCATAGAGGATATCCTTCTTGATCTCTCCTATAAAAGTCGCAACCGGAGTGCGTTCATTCAATACTTCAGGGAGATGATAAATTTGATTTCTTCGATGTTACGAGATATAATGATCCTTCAAATTGATGAAAACAGTGATAACTTGATCAATATAGATTATCGACCGATGCTTCTGGATTTGACAAATAATCTTACTGTTGAGAAAGTTATGCAGTTGATCCGGCGTATGGAGTATCTGCTGAGGGATGTACAGCGGAATTTGAATGCCAAGGTACTGATACAGGAGTTCATCAAAAGTTATACCAGCAAAGAGGTGCAGTATGTATAGGGTATTGACAGTAAAGATAGAACACCGCAAGGATATACTTCATTTTAAAACCAAGGCGGAGGATATTAAACCAGCCGACCGGGTAATCGTCAAGTCGCTGACCGGAGAGGAATTGGGGCAAGTGGTGAAATCATTTGGCGACTCATTCAATAAAATAAAAAATCTCCTCGATATTCCCGAGATTCTACGCAGGGCAAATGAAAAGGATCTGGAAAATTTTGAAAAAAAAGGGATTGATGAACAGAAAGCCTACGAATTCTGCCTGAAAAAAATCACGGAGCGGGAAATCCCCATCAAGCTAATCAAAGTGACATTTTTTACCAGTGAAAGGAAGGCAATTTTCTATTTCTCCTCAGAGGGAAGAATCGATTTTAGGGACCTGGTAAAAGACCTGGCCAAACGTTTTAAAATGAGAATTGAAATGAGGCAAATAGGCATCCGGGATGAGGCCAAAATGATTGGCGGACTCGGTATATGCGGTCGACAATTATGCTGCAAAACATTTTTAAACAACATTGAGCCAATCACCCTGCAAATGGCCAAACGCCAAAATCTTAATATGAATCCCCTTAAAATATCGGGACAGTGCGGACGCCTGATGTGCTGCCTTTCATATGAAGAGGATCATGGCGGCAGGATATTTATTGAGGATGAAAATGAGCTGGTCGGCTACAATGAAGAAGAAGACGACGACCTCAAAAATAATAACTCTAATCCTAAAAATAAAAAATAAATCTGAAAAATTATCCCGCAATATTTGCAATAAATACCTGGAATCTGCTAATATTCTGATTTAATCCTACAAAACCAGAGGAGGTGTGGGTAAATGAACCTGGGATTTCTTGATTTCGCAGTTTTTACTGCCTTTTTTATGGTTGTTATCGGAGTGAGTGTATTCAAATCCCGTAAGGGGAAAACCAGTGAGGATTTTTTTCTTGCCGGTCGCAGCTTGACCTGGCCCATCATCGGGATTTCTCTGATTGCTGCCAATATTTCCACTGAACATTTTGTGGGTATGGCAGGCCAGGGGGCAGGCATTGCCGGTATGGCTATTGCCAGTTATGAATGGATGGCAGCCGTTACCCTGGTAATTGTAGCAATCTTTTTCCTGCCGAAATTTCTGAAAACAGGCATATTTACCATCCCCGAATACCTTGAATACCGTTACAATTCATCCGCCCGTGCCATCATGGCCTTTTATACCATGGTCATTTATGTGGGTGTTACCATTGCCGCAGTGATCTATTCCGGCGGATTAACCCTGCAGACCCTGTTTGGTGATTTATCAAATCCCACCCATTTGAAATTGGGGGCGTGGACAATCGGTATTATCGCCGCTTTTTACACCGCCTGGGGCGGCTTAAAAGCAGTGGCCTGGGCTGATCTGTTCCAGGGTTCGGCCCTGATCCTGGGAGGAGTAATAACCATGGTGGTTGGTTTTATCGCCGTTGGGGGAGTGGGTAGTTTTTTTCAACACAATAGTGGAAAATTACACATGATTTTACCCAGTTCACATGAAGTACTGCCCTGGACCGCCCTGGTAATCGGGCTATGGATCCCCAATTTTTACTATTGGGGACTGAACCAATATATCACCCAAAGAACCCTGGCTTCCAAGAGCCTGAAACAGGGGCAGCTGGGTGTTATATTTGCCGCCTTTATCAAATTGTTTATCCCCTTTATTATAATTTTTCCGGGAATTATGGCTTTTCAATTGTATGGGAGTAAACTGACAGGGTCCGGCGGTACTGATGCGGCTTATCCAATGCTGATCCGCAACCTGATCTCCCCGGGGGTCCGGGCCTTTATATTTGCCGCCATTAGTGGTGCGGTTATCAGTTCTCTGGCCTCCATGCTCAACTCAGCGTCTACGATTTTTACCATGGACCTGTTTAAACGTCATTGGAAAAAGGAGGCGCCCCAGAAAACCCTGATTACAGTTGGCAGGATTTGTACTATAATTTTTGTCCTGATGGGTTGTTTTATCGCTCCCCTGCTGGGAGACGAGCGTTTCAAGGGAATTTTCACTTATATCCAGGAATTTCAAGGTTTCATTTCTCCTGGTATACTGGCGGTTTTTGTTTTTGGAATGGTGGTGAAAAAAGCACCTGCAAATGCCGGTGTGATGGGGCTTGTGTTGAATCCCCTCTTATACGGTTTTCTCCTTTGGCAATTCGGTCATCTAGCTTTTCTGAACCGTATGGCCATCACTTTTGGCATCATTATCATAGTAATGGCGATCATGACCCTTCTTAAACCTCTGCATACTCCAAAGACAATGCCGGTGCGGGGAGAGTTCGACATGAAACCTGCTCCAGCCGTCCTATGGCTGGGAATCGGTGTGATTATCGCGACTGTGGTTCTATATATTATCTTCTGGTAGCGGACCGATTTCCGCCCCGGATATAGCCGGGGTGATATAGAAATCGGCTGTTCGGCCGGTTTTTTTATTATATGCACTGCCTACCTGGTTAATGAATTCTTCGGTCTGATCCTTGTGAATGATGGTTACCGTACAGCCGCCGAATCCGGCGCCAGTCATACGAGTGCCTGCCACACCCTCGACCTTTACGGCTTCTGTTACCAATATGTCCAGCTCTTTACAACTCACTTGATATAGGTCCCGAAGGGATTGATGCGAGGCGTTCATATATTCACCAAACTGGGCGAGGTTTTTCTTTTGCAGCGCTTCAATTGACATTTTTACCCGTCCGTTCTCCTCTATCACGTGCCGTGCCCGGTTAAAAACCAGTGGTTCCATTTCTTGCTCCAGAGAGTTGAGCAATGAAATATCGGCATCCCTCAATGATTGGATTTCCGGTTGGTGTCTGGCCAAGATGGAAACCGCTTGTTCACATTCTGACCGTCTTTGATTATATGCTGAATCGGCCAGAGTCCGGGGTTTATTGGTGTTGGCAATCAGAATTCGGTAATCTCCCAGATTAAGGGGTATTGATTCATATTCAAGATTCCGGGTGTCTATGAACAATGCCGCATCTTTCTGGCAGAGAGCTACGGCGAATTGATCCATCATGCCGCAATTGACGCCAATATAATTATTTTCCGCCCGCTGGCAAAGGAGGGCCATCTCTTTGGGTGATATATTCAATTGGTTGACAGATGCAAGTAGCAGGCCATTAATTATTTCAAAGGCGGCGGAAGATGAGAGTCCGCTATTGAGCGGCAAAGAGCTGGCAAATACCACGTTCACCCCATGTTTCAACGGCCTTATCTTCAGCAATTCCGCTGCTACGCCCTTGGCATAATTACCCCAGGAAGGTTCACTTTTTTCAAACTGCTTCAAATCATAGGAAAGCTTGTCCTGAAGATCGATAGAGAAGATTTGTACCATGGTGTCCTGACGAGCAGCTGCCAGACCATAGATTTGCAGATCAATGGCAGCTGGGAAGACAAATCCTCCATTGTAATCAGTGTGTTCGCCGATCAGGTTCACCCTGCCGGGGGAACGAAGCATGATCAAATCATCCTGCTCACCATAGATCCGTTTGAATTCATTGAATAAATTTTCTCTCATATAACACTCCGTCCCTGCCTAGAATTTTTCCCCAACTGGCTTCAAAAATTTCCTGATTGAAAACAGTGATGAAAAAAAACCAATGCCAGTACCCAGAAGGATCAACTTTAAAAATATAGAGGTTGGGATGTAACTGAAATTTACCAGGTCTTTTATAATATCAGTAACTGTAGAGGCATAAGAGGGAAAGATTTTTAGTGTCATAAAGAGAAATGTACAGGAAAGCAGGCTGCCGCCCAATCCCAGGAGAGCACCCTCAATGATAAATGGGAAACGAATATACCAATTGGTGGCACCTACAAGGGATAAAATATTTATTTCATCCTGACGGTGGAGGATATTCAATTTTATAACATTAAAAATAATCCTATTTGATTTTCCTTATTCTGAAAATTACAGTTCCGCCTTCAGTATAAGGTTGCCCAGGATCGAGACATTGAATGTAGGCGTTATCTTGGTCATCCTCTTTCGTTAAACCAAGT
>CBFDCH010000233.1:0-5081 GCA_965603235.1 uncultured bacterium
TTACCTGGTTAAGGGGATGGTGCAGGGTGTTTTTTTTCGCTACCATACCAAAGAAACTGCCCATAGACTCAATATCACCGGTACTGCTCGGAATTTACCGAATGGGGATGTTGAGGTTTTCTGTCAGGGAGAGCCTGAAAACATCAAGAAATTTGAAAAATTTCTTGAGCAGGGGTCACCGGCCGCCACGGTAAATGAAGTCATCAAAGATAAATCCGAGCCGCCACAAAATTATCAGAATTTCGACATACTCTATTAATAAAAATTAATTTTCCTCCGGTTGACACACCCCGGAAAAAGTGATATATATACTCCTAAAGTTATTACTGGGAGAAGAAATGCCCCTTTACGAATACAGATGTAACCAATGTAACAAATCATTTGAGGTATTACAAAAGATTCATTCCGAACCCTTAAAAGATTGTCTGTACTGTAAAGGAAAAGTCGAAAAACTGATCTCAGTATCCTCTTTTCAGTTCAAGGGAAGCGGTTGGTATATCACCGATTACAAAAACAAATCTTCCAAAAATAGTCTGGAGACCACCCCTGCTGTTGACCTGAAAAAAGAAAAAAAGGAAAAGAATGTTACCACTAAATAGCCTTTCCATCTCTCCCCCCTTAATATAAATACATATCTCCCACCTCCACCTTACAGGTCCCCCGCTACATGGGGGACCCCTGCCTTTCATTTATAAATTTTCATGTCAACGGGCATCTCTTTTCCCCTGAACCTTATCTCCTCCATGAATTTCTGATATAATATTTTTCTTAATTGTTACGGTTAATAAAGTAGAAGGAGTAAACCATGAGTGGTAAGACAAAAACCATCCCTGACTATTCAAATCTGCCACGCCACAAAGTTCCCAACGCAGATCAGTGGAGCCTGGATGACATTTATCATGATTTCTCATCATGGCAGCAGGATAAAAGAAGGCTGGAGGATATGATAGCCAGGATCAAGCCGATGGCCAGGGACTGGACCGCCTCACCCTCCCTAATGATAGCCTTTCTGCACCACACCACGGAGATCGAAAAAAAGTCATATAAACTCTACACCTACTGCAGTTTATTAGCTGATACAGATATGGGCAATTCCAAATACCAGGCAGTCAAGGGAGAATTGCAGACAATTTTAGTGGATCTGGAATCACTGCTTTCCTTTGTTGAACCTGACATTCTGAAACTTGGCAAAACCAAAGTCATGAAATTTATACAAGATGAATCCCGGCTAAACGTGTACCGGTTGATGATGGAATCCATTTTTCGAATGAAAAAACATATTCTGTCAGCGGATAAAGAAAAAATCATTGCCCAGACAGGACTTTTTTCGGGCGCTCCGGGAAAAGCTGCCACTCTTTTAAATGATGTTGATATGCCTGCTCCCATGATCACGCTGTCTACCATGGAAAAAGTGCGATTAAATTGGGCTGCCTATGTGCGCCTCAGAAGTACCAATCATGCTGCGGACAGAGTCAAGGTAATGCGTAAATTCTGGCAGCACCATGCCAGGTTTGAAAATTCCCTGGCTGTGTTGCAGGATGGTGCTGTAAAAAACCATTTATTCCGTAGCAGGGTTCATAAATTCAAATCCTGCCTGGAAGCCGCTTTATTCCCAAAAATGATCAATGCAAACGTTTACCATACATTAATATCAACTGTAAGAGAGAATCTTACACCGCTACATCGCTATTTAAAACTCAAAGAAAAACTGCTCCATTTACCCCGGTTTTCTTATGAACACCTATATGCATCCGCCGTACCTGAGGTTGAAAAACTCTACCCGATTAAAGAGGCCAAAGATCTCCTCCTCCAGGCACTCGCTCCTTTGGGAGAAAACTATCAGCAGGTGCTTCACAGCGGACTTAATTCAGGATGGATGGATCTATATCCCAACAAAAACAAACGTTCCGGTGCCTATTCCAATGGCAGTATCTACGATGTGCACCCTTATGTATTGATGAATTATAACGGCAAGTATAACAGTGTATCCACCTTGGCCCACGAGTATGGTCATGCCATCCATTCGTACCTGTCAAACATGCATCAACCCTTTCCTCAGGCGCACTATCCAATATTTCTGGCCGAGATTGCCAGTACGTTTAATGAAACCTTGCTGGTCCATTTCCTGTTGAAAAAGGAGAAAGACCTAAAATTGAAGTTTTATATCATTGATCAATATTTGGAAGGTCTGCGGGGAACATTATTCCGCCAGACCCTTTTCGCCGAATACGAACTGGCCATGCATCAACATGTTGAAAATGGTCAGACCCTGACCCCCCAGTGGTTGAATGACACCTATCTAGAATTGACCCGTTCTTACTATGGCCACAAGGAGAATGTGTGCAGGGTCGATCCATATATCAGGAACGAATGGAGTGCCATCCCTCATTTTTATTATAATTTTTACGTATACCAGTACAGTACAGGGATTGCAGCTGCAACTGCTCTGGCAAAAATGGTGCTGGAAGGTGGGAAAAATGAGCAGGAAAGATATCTCAGGTTTCTCAAAAGCGGCGGCAGCAAATATCCCCTTGACACTCTGAAGGAGGCAGGAGTTGATCTAACCACACCGGAGCCGGTGCGGGAAACCCTGGCGGTGTTTGACCGGTTCGTGACAGAGATGACAGATTTGTCCCGGAAATTGGCCCCAAATATTTAGCATGATACACTCCCCTATTTTCTGTTTTTTCAGAAGATTAAACACAGCAAGAGGGATTTACGTATAAAAATATTACCAAAGGTTTTAAGGAGAAAGTTATGAATCGTATTAAATTTTTTCTGGTCTTGGTTTTTTTCTTAATTTCAGTGTTTTCAACAACAACGGCTGCCGGCGAAACGCCAATTACAGTTACTATACTTTACGATAATTATGTCCACACACAGGGTACCAAAGCGGATTGGGGATTTGCCTGCCTGATCCAAGGAACTGAGAAAACAATTCTGTTCGACACCGGCACAAAACCGGATATACTATTTCACAATATCAACCAGCTAAAAGTAGACATCGGTAAAATCGATGTCATCGCCATATCCCACAACCATGGTGACCACACCGGGGGACTTTTATCTGTAATGAAAAAAAAGGGAGCTCTCACCCTGTATATCCCGCAATCCTTTTCCGGAGCTTGGGTTGAAAAAGCAAAACTTTATAAATCAACAATTGTTCCGGTGAAGGAATCCGGTAAAATTTGCACAAACGTATTTCACACCAATGAAATGGGCGATCAGATCAAGGAATTAAGTCTAATTCTGGATACGCCCAAGGGTTTGATTCTGGTCCAGGGATGTTCTCATCCGGGTATTGTGGACATGGTGAAGAGGGCCAAACAGATTTTGAAGAAGGATGTGTATATGGTATTCGGAGGCTTTCACCTCATGCGGAAAAGCGAAGCAGAACTGCAGCAGATCGTACAGGATTTTAAAAAACTGGGAGTGAAAAAAGTGGGCGCCACTCATTGTACCGGTGAACCGGCGATTAATGCGTTTAAAAAAGCCTATGGCAAAAATTATATCTCAATTGGTGTAGGCAAAAAACTGACCTTCTAAAGAAATTAATTTATTTTAATATTTCAATAAATACAACTAAAACAGTTGCGTTTATTCAAAAAAATCATATAATAGTATTTAAATAAGAACTAAGGAGATCAAATGAACTTAAAGAACAAATTGGTCATATTAACTGTATTGATCCTTTTTATCTTTTCACTTAATCTGCTGGCTCAGGAGAAAAAATCACTCACCCAACAATATGAAACCTTAACCGGTGAACTGAATGCCAAAATGGCAACCATAAAAAGCCGCCAGCAATACATGGAATTCATTAAAGTCCGAAATGAAAAACTACAAAATCTGCTAAAAATTGTCACTGCCGCAAAATCAAAGGATGAACAAAAAATTGTTCACATTAAAATACTGATAGATATGCGCAAGTTTGATGACGCATTAAAACTGGCGGATGAGGGGATCCAGAAAAAATCGAAGCAACTGGTGCAATTTAAATTTCAAAAGTGCCGAATTTTTCTGGGACAGAGGAAAGGGGAAGAGGCTTTTGCTCTATTCAAAGAGGTGGATGGTAAGGTAAAAAAAGATGGTACCTACTACGAATCCCTTTATTACCTCATGTTCTCCGTGGCAGATAAGGGTGTCCAACAAAAACTGGCCCTCAAACTGACAAAAGCAAAAAACCTCTCCCTGCGTCAGGAGAATTATAAAGCCAATGCTTACGAGCTGCTGGCAGAACGTGCCAAAGACAAGGGTGACATTAAAAAGGCCGTTGCCATTCTCAACCAAGGTCTGAATGCAGTAACCGGCAAACAGCCCAAGAGAATGATCGAATCTACCCTTAAACAATATACCCTCCTCCATCAGCCGGCTCCAGGCGTTGCTGCCGGCATATGGTATAACTCCGCTTCTCTTGACCTGGCCAAACTGAAAGGTAAAGCGGTTGTCATCGATTTCTGGGCCCCATGGTGCGGCCCCTGCCGCAAGGTGATTCCCACACTGGTTAAACGTTATGATGCACTGAAATCCAAAGGGCTGGTGGTCATTGGCTATACCCGTCTTTATAACCGCTACAGTGACGAATTGGGAAACAAGGGACAGGTAGGACCGGAAAAAGAGAAAGAATTGATACAAGGTTTTTTGAAACGGTGGAAGATTAACTACCCCATTGCGGTTGCCACTGACACCAAAGCCTTTACCGATTACGGTGTTACCGGCATTCCCACCATGATCCTCATCGACAAAAAAGGGAATGTAGTGGATATTAAAGTGGGCTCAGGTGACGAAAAAGCCCTTGAAGAAAAAATAAATAACCTGCTTAAATAACCTTTAATAAAATATTCAAAAGGGGTGAACCTATGGGTTCGCCCCTTTTTTTATATATTAATCCATTTTTTTCTAGAATCCTAGAAAAAGGCTTGAAGAATTGCACAGGCATCACAAGGAACTGATTTGAAAAAATTTCCCTCATTTCTCTTTTAGTCTTGTGTAGGTTTTTAAATACTGAGCCCGGAAAAATGCTTCTGCTTCACCAGTTCCTTTGAAAGACACTTCCTGTTTTTTAAAAGAGAGTTCGCCTT
>CBFDCH010000234.1:0-5023 GCA_965603235.1 uncultured bacterium
CAGCCTTCCGAGTACAACTCCTTCAGCATCCACTAGCCACCATTTTTTGTCAATGGCATCCTTTTTTGGTAAAAAAGTCCTGTTGCTTTTGTCCAATTTCATTTTGTCCTCTTAAAGAAGTAACTTTATAATATTTTTGATTGTTTGTCAAGAATATTACCTGTGATTTGACGATTTTAACCTGACCTTATGCCACAACTCATTGATCCAGTTGCGCAGGAGTCTTATAAATTCGAGAGTTGGACGGACCGGACAGAGGTAATTGCACCAGGGACGCCTTATAAATAGGGCAAAAATCAGGATCAAACCCAATATGGCAAATTGAAGGCTGGAGCCAATTAGATGAAACAAAGCGCCTGAAATTTCATAACTAAGGGTGCTGGGGTTTGCGAAAATCAGTGCTGTGAGAATCACAATCAGGGCCAAACCCCGTTGAAACCAGCGGAAAAAGGGTTGAATCTTTAATGGCACTCTGATTGGTTTGGCTCCTCCGATCGAACCGATACATTCCTGGGCCGCCCCAAAGGGACACATCCTCTCGCAGTAGAGGTTTTTATTGTCAATGATCAGAAAAAAGAGAATGCCTGCCAGCAAAAGGTACCAGTAGAGATGGCTTTGCCAGCTGGGCAAAAACCCCAGTAACATGCGGTTTACAAAAACCAGGTTAATCGGTTTATTTAGAGCGAAACCCAGAACCACCAGTCCCGACACCATAATGATCCAGCGGGAGGCCCGTTTATATTTAAAGAATGGACGGGAGGTCAGAAAGGCTAGAAGGAAGAGGACTAGCAGAAATATTTCGGCAAAGCCGAATCGTATCACTGGCTGTTCTTCTGCAGGCACCTGCAATCCGAGCACTTTGCCCGCCACCTTGCGGCTGGCGCGTCTAACCGATGCTATCACAGCCCTGCAGGTGTATGTAGCACCGGAAATTCCATCAATGTCTTGCCGGAGTTTAAATGCGTCTTTGTAGGTTTTCCCCTTCAGGGATGGGAAAAGATCGCTTTTGATCACCCGTTTGAGAAAAGAGGGGGTTTCTTTATGTTCCACAATCGTTGCATTTATCACATCGCCCTTGTCAGAAACAGCCACCATTAAGGTCATATCCCCGCCAAATCCGGAACCATTGCCCGCGGCCAAGTAGCCCAATAATTTGTTTTTCTTGTCACTGCGCCATACTGAATAGATAGAATTGGATATGTGTTCGAAATGGCCGGCCTCATTAAAGGTTTTTTGCAGAAAAGGGGTAAGGTCGGTTTCAGAGCGGAATCTGCCCCAGAACCAGGCAACTGCGATCAAAGCCAATGCTACCAGGGTAAGTGCACGATCTATTCTGGTTTTGCTGTTAATCTGCTTATTTTTGGCCATGCTTAAATTTTCTGATCACAAAAAAGAATTATTCCGGATCCCTGGCAGTGATACTCTTTGCACCCGCTGTTTTCCAAAAATCTTTGTCTGGTGCCTGTCTGCCATATCCGCTGGTTTGGTCAAAGGTTACCATTGCCTTATCCAATAGTGGGATTTTGGTATTTATCATTTTTCGAATAAAACGGTGCAACCATGAATTATTCGGTTTATTAAAGGGGCAATTGCGTTTGCAATTGGAGCAGCTGAAACCGTTGAAGTCGTAACATTTCTCACCTTCAATGTACCATTTATAAGTACCGGGATTATTGGAATCAGATTTACCCGACCACCCCTGGTCTCCCTTGGGAATGGATTCGCTGGGGCAGTCATCGGCACAGGCCATGCATACCTTGCAGAATTCGGTTACACCAAAACGAATGGGTGGGTCAGGTAGCAGGGGCATGTCGGTGATCACTTTGGCAATCCTAACTCTTGGACCGTATTTGGGAGTTACCAACAGGCCGTTGCGCCCAAGTTCTCCCAAACCGGCATCAATGGCTATGGGGATACTCAGGCCGGTCCCATTGCCCGCGGGTAAGGCTCGATAACCCAATCCCCGGATAAATTCGGCCAGGCAAAAAGAGGTGAATGCCATGCGTGAGTAGCCGTTGGCTGTGGCTGCAGATGCCAGGCGTCCCGGTGAATTGGCAATGGCAAAATAATCTTCTTCAAAGACCAGGGCAATGACACGGTTCATTGATTTTGGAATGAACCATGCCTCCTCTGTTTGCTCATATCTTTCTGACTCGGAGAGAACCGGAATGGAGCGGTCCCGTTGTTCACGGGTGGGGAAAAAATGGTCTGAATAGAGCCAGAGGGGGTTTAATTTGGCGATTCCCGCCAGGGATGCTCCATAAAAAAGGGCTGCATGTTTTACAGCCATGGAGGCCTCTTGCCAGGTCATATCCTGTTCGGCTGGCTGCCAGGATGCCAATTTCAATCGTTCCAATCCCTTCACCCAACCGGTTTGCGTACCCCATTTATAGGAGGGGTAACCGGGGCCCGACGAAACGGACCAGGCTGCTGACATTAATGCATAATCAAGTCGTGACTGGTTCGGCACCTTGCCCTTGCCATTCACCAGATTTTCATAGGTTATATCTTCTTTTGTTTCCGGACGGTCCCGTCTGGCTGGATCCCAGAAGTTGCGGCTGAAAATGGTTCGTTTTTCACTCATGGCCTTAAGTATCTTGGCGTCCCATTGATAGGGATATTTGCCATTGGACATTTTTTCAACGCGGAAACCGCCATATTCTTGAGCCGATTCAACCAGGAAGCCATTTTCTGTTTTTCCAATCAATTTGGGTGCAGATATTCCCGCACAAATGGCTGCCGATCCCAGCCCCATCAATTTTAAAAAGTTGCGTCGATCTATCGATTCTTTTGACATTTTACCATCCTTGATAAGATTTTTAGTTGCTGCTTTTTTTTCGGGCAAAAACATACCGGGATAATAAAACTCCCCAGACCACTGCCACAAATCCGAAAACCACTCCAGTTACCAGTGCGGCTCGGAGTGCGTCCTCCTTTAAAAACGCTGCAATCATTTCCAGTACAAAGGTAGTGTAAAAAAAGCCAAGGAATGTAATTCCCCATTGCCACCAGGAAAGGTGTAACTTTTTTCTGCGGGAGTAATCAATGGTTAACAACAATCCAGCCATCATAATAGCTCCGATAAAAAAACTGGCCATGTTAGTCCTCTTTTCTAACTTTATTTTTAAATAACATCCCAATATATTTTAAAAGGGAACCGTCAAAAAATAGTCTATTTTGCAAAAATATATTTTAGATCAAAGTGCAGGTTTATGCAATAGGGGAGGTGCTCATGTAATCGTTTTGCCCACCTTTACTTCTCATAATAAATCTTTTATACTTAAAATCTTGTAAACGAGGGATAGAACAAATGGCCTATATCATAACTATTGTGGTTTACCTGGTTTTGCTTTTGTCCGTGGGTATATATTTTTCCCGGAAAATCAAGAATAAAGAGGATTTTTTGGTAGCTGGCCGTCGTTTGACAGCTCCGGTTCTGGTAGGCACTCTATTGGCCACCTGGATCGGGTCCGGGGACATTTTTAGTGTGGCTGATCTTTCATATCACCACGGTTTTTCCTCGCTGATCGGTAGTGCTGGGGGTTGGCTGGGAATTATTATCGTCTTTTTTATAGCCGCCCGGGTCCGCCGGTTTGGTCAATTTACAGTACCCGATATTCTGGAAGCTCGTTACAATCGCTGGGCACGGTTATTGGCCACCTTAACTACCATAATTGCTTATGTGGTCATCGTCAGTTACCAGTTCAGGGGCGGGGGCTGGGTTATCAATATGCTTTCAGGGGGAAAAATTTCTATCGAGACAGCCATGCTGATTATGGCCATATTTGTTATTCTCTATACATTAACCGCGGGCATGTTATCTGTGGCATATCTTGATCTGATAAATGGCATTCTTATTCTTGGCGGGGTTTTTCTAGCCATCCCTTTTTTAATTAAGGCAGCGGGAGGATTGGCCACCATTGCTGTTAATGTGACTCCCCGGAAAGATCCAATTTTGGGCAATATGAGCCTGCTTGTAGCAATGGGATATTTTATTCCAACTTTTCTCCTGGCCCTGGGGAACGCCAATATGTATCAGCGTTTTTTCTCGGCCAAGAATGAGCGGGAAGCCAAACGTTCGGTTGTTGGCTGGGTGATTGGCGTTATTTTATTGGGCTTTGCCATACAGAGCCTGGCAGTGATTGGCAGCAGTATGTTCAAAGGACTCAGTAAGGTTCAGTCCGGAAAAATTATTTTACTGGTTGCCCACAAGGGTATTCCGGTGGTGGTGGGCTGTGTGCTGCTGGCCGCCATTGCCGCTATAATTATATCAACTGCCAATAGTTTCCTGCTGGTACCGGCAACCAATGTGATGCGTGATATTGTTCAGCGTTTCTTTAAACCAAATATATCGGATCGAGGCATGGTGCTTGGTACCCGCCTGACACTTGTTGTTCTGGGGGCAATCAGTTTTGCGCTCATTGGATTTTTTCCGCGGATTTTACAGGCCGCCTATGCTGCTTATACCGTTTACGGCGCCGGATTAACTCCGGTAATTATGGCTACCTTTTTCTGGAAACGGGCCACGGCAAAGGCAGGCGTAGCTTCAATTATTGGCGGTATGTCGGTGACCATCATCTGGGAGGTCGCCAATAAAATTTTGGGCCATTTTCCCCTGGGATTGCCGGCAGTATACCCGGCACTGATCACCTCAATCCTGTTGCTGGTGGTTGGAAGTTTGCTGGATCAGCCTCCTGCAAAAGAGAAGTGGCAGCCGTTTTTTAAATCAACAAGTTAGGTGGTGAATATGTTGACTATTGGTTTGCTCGGGGGGATGACCGCTGAATCCTCCCGCGAATACTATCAAATCATCAATGAAAAGACCCGCGAAAGATTGGGAGGTATCCATTCTGCCAGAAGCATCATGGTCTCCTTTGATTTTGCAGAGATCGAGACCCTGATGGATAGCGGCCGCTGGCAGGAGATTTTGACCCTGCTGATTAAAGGGGCCACCCAGGTTGAAAGGGGAGGGGGGGAGCTGCTGGTGTTATGCACCAATACCATGCATAAGCTGGCAGATCAG
>CBFDCH010000235.1:0-5022 GCA_965603235.1 uncultured bacterium
CACTTTTTTTAAGAACTTTTAGCTCCCGTTTATATTGATTGAGTTGTTCGAATTGCAGGAGAAAGCGACCTCTGATTTTACGTTTTTTTGATTCTTCTTCGATGTCTTCAGGAACATCGATTACCTCACCTATGTCTTTGATACCCTCCAGGACGTCTCTGCCAAGTTCAATAACCGAGTTGAGGACAATATTGGTTTTGGACAGGGCTTTTATGACTTTTTTCTCACCCCGCTCAATCCGCTTGGCAATCGTAATTTCCTCACTTCTGGAGAGTAACGTGACGTTACCCATCTCTTTTAGATATTGCCTGACTGGATCCCCGACTATTTCACTCTTTTCTGACCCCTCCTTTGCCGGACGTTTTTTGGGGATTTTGACAATTTTTATCTCATTCTCTTTTAAATAGTGCTTTAGAAATTTTAAGTTCTTTTTCAATACCTCTTCGCTGTCAAAGAGATTTGAGATATAGGTGTTTTCCACAATACCGCAGTGTTTCTTAGATCTTCTGATAATGGCTTTTAGTTCCTTCTTGTTTTCAGTAAGAAAATCGTTATACTGCTTCAATTCCTCGGTCTTAATAATGGTTTTTTTCTTAATTACGGAAACTTTTTCTCTGCGAAGGTAAGCCAGAAATTCTTTTTTTTGGGCATCTAATTTTTTATCCTCAATGTATTTGTAGAGATCTGCCTGGGTGACTTTTCTGGTATTGGCCTTTGCCAATGAGAGAACCTCTTCCATTAAGTGGTCGAAGCTGGGTTTCTTTTCTGTTTTTTTTGTCGGGGCCTTCGCCTTTTTCTTGGGCTTTGGGGAAGTACCTTCGCTGGTCTTGGTCTTCAACTATTCCTCCTGCAACCGTTTAAGTTTTTGCTTGATGAATTCATTTTTTTGTGTCATCAATTTGATAATTATTTCGCGGTCATTTTTTTTCTCTGCAAGCCGAATTTTTTGGTTTATTTCCTTGCTTTTTTTCTTATTAAACGTATCCTGAAAATTTAAAAAGGTGGCTGTTAGATTTTCTTCTATTTCAGATCTGTCCTTTTCATTCTTTACCGTGGCTTGGAATATTTCCCGCAGCAGATTTTTTTCTTCTGTAGATAAGGTCTTGGCAATTTGGTTAAAATTATCAGCCTTATTCATTTGTGAATCGTATTGCTTCAGAATTGACTCAATGAGGTTTCGGGTTTTGAGAACAGAAAGGATATCATCGTTCATAAGATCATTTATTTGATTAATAAGTTCAGGCATGGCGAGGATAGACTCCAGAAATATCCGTTCAGCTGGAGATATGATTATGTTTTGTTGGTCCGATTTTTCGGCAGTATGAATCCTTTTTCTCTTCTTGATTATATTAATATCCAGCCCCAGCATATCTGCTACTGTCTGTGAATATTCCTCTTTTAATATAGGATCTGTAAATTTATCAACCATATTCATGATAAATTGGCTGGCCTTGCTTTTTTCTTCGGGGATTTTAATATTATACAATTGTGTCGCCTGGTTTAATATGAATTTCAATCCATTTTGAGCCTGGGACAGCCTCTCGTTAAAGATCTTGAGCCCCTTGCTGCGGATAAAATCATCCGGGTCGCCTTGTTCAGAGAGACGGATGATTTTTGGCACGATATTCTGCTCAAACATTCTTTCAACACCTCGCAATGCCGCTTGTATGCCAGCCGAATCATTGTCGTAGAAAATATAAATATCCTTTGAGAACCGTTTCAGCGTATATATCTGTCTCTCGGTTAGGGCAGTTCCAAGTGAGGCAACCGTATTTTTTATACCGTTTTGATAGAGGGAGATCATATCAAAGTACCCCTCCACGATTACGGCGGAGTTCTGTTCCCGTATATACTGTTTTGTTAAATGGAAGCCAAATAAATTGTTACTTTTTTTATACAAAGGATTATCTGGAGAATTAAGGTATTTTGGTGAGTCATCAAATATGGTCCTCCCACCAAAGGCCAGCAATTTGCCGCTCTCAGAGTAGATGGGAAATATTATCCTCCCTCTGAAGCGGTCATAAACTTTGTTTTTGGCTGATATCAATAGACCCAATTCACACGCAGTTTTTAAGTTTTGCCCATTTTTTTGCAGGTGTTTATGGAGGCCATCCCAGCTGTTAGGTGCATATCCGATGCTGAAGGACTCAATTATCTGAGTTGAAATCCCTCTGGATTTAAGATATTCCAACGCTCTCCTGCCTTCAGCTGTATCCAGCAATTGTTCGCTGAAAAATTTTTGGGAGAAATGGTTAATTTCAATATAATTGTCTTTTTTTTCTACGCTTTTATAATCTTTTTTCTGGATATTAAGATTAAACTTGTCGATAAGAAAATTCATGGCTTCTGGAAAACTTAAGTTTTCCATCTCTTGAGCCAGGGAAAAAATATCTCCAAACTTGTTGCAGCCGTAGCAGGCAAAAGACTCTTTTTCCGGCATCACGAAGAAGGATGGGGTTTTTTCTGTATGAAAAGGACAGAGCGCTTTGAAGTTTTTTCCCGCAGGTTTTAGATCCACATAGAGAGATGCCACATCAACTATAGAGATATCTCTTTTAATTTGCTCCTTAATTTCCATATATATATATTAAACCAAAAATGTACTAAATATTGTGTTATAAATACCAATGATTTTCAACTAAAAAAATTTAAATAAAAACCAGGAAAGAAAGTGCTATTTGAAATCCACCCAGGTCAAATTCTTCCTTAACTGAATCACTCACGTTGATCTGAATTTTTGCCTGAGTATACTTTAGGCCGAGATCAAGGATAATACGGGAAGAGAGATTAAATTCGATACCGGAATCAAGGGAATATCCTGTACTTTTATCTTTCTTTGTCCCGAGAGACGATTCCTCTTTAAAGTATACCTGGGTGTATCCAACCTCGATATATGGATTTAACGATCCATAGGGCAGGGTGTATCGAACAGATAGGTGAAGCGGATTGAGGGTGAGCCGGGCAATGTCCTTTAAAAGGGTTGTCTCTGTGGTCGCTTTGTATTGGGATCCCGTGAACCAGATAAAAAAACCATTCCATACGTGTACCCCCAGACGTAAACCGTAGATAATGTCCGCACTTTTATAAAATTCCTTCAACTTGGCATCATTGGGGAAAAATACTCCGCTAAAAGGGCCAAACTTTAAAAATTGTTTGCCCTGAACAGAAAAACACACCATCACCAATAGTAGCAGTATGACGATTTTTTTCATGAGATAAAAATACCATTAATCGGCATAAAAGTAAACAACCCGGCCAACCCTTTTTTTTAGACAGCCCCTCTAGTATAATTCTACTCAAATGATGAAAAATAACTTATCCAGGAACTCGAGGTGTGATTGTGCTGGCCGTTAAAGTCAGAATTGTAAAAAAAATATTTTATTCCCAGGAGAGTGGTTTTGGGGTTTTTAAAATTTCAGCGAAGGGCGAGGGCAGGTCAATTCCCCAGATTATCACCGGAACATTTTTGAATGTAATGGAAGGAGATTTTTTAGAAATTGAGGGAAAAATAGTCAATCACCCCCGTTATGGTCAGCAAATTCAGGTAACTGCCTTTCATTTTTCCCTTCCCCAGGATAAAGATGGTATGGTCAATTATCTGGCGTCGGGCCGAATCAAAGGTGTGGGATTAAAGACTGCCGCCAAGATTGTCACTAAATTTGGTGAAAACACTTTTAATATTTTAGAAAAAGAGCCGCAGCGGCTTGAAGAAATCCGCGGTATTCGAAAATCAGTCATTGACGAGATCCGCCAGAATTTTCAGGACAACAAGATAATAAGGGAACTAAGTGTGCGCTTATCCCCTCATGGAGTTGGCCCTGAAACAATCCTCAAGGTTTACCATGAGTTCGCTGAAGATACCCTGGATATTTTAAGCGCCAATCCCTATATTTTAATCACTCGAGTTCGCGGCGTAGGTTTTCGCATTGCCGATGCCATAGCCAGAGGATTTGGTATTTCAGCAAGTGATCCCTTCCGTTTAACAGCCGGAATCCAATATCTGTTGGAGCAGGGGGAACAACGGGATGGCGATCTTTATATTGAAGAGGATGTATTGATTGAAAAAAGCAGGAGCTTATTGGATGTGGGTGTTGAAGATGTGGCCGCTGCTATTGAAGAATTGGTTCAATCGGAAGATCTTATTAGGGAAAACATACCTCATGCAGTGGTGATAAGTCGGAAGAATTTTTTTATCGAACAAACTATTGCCACAAAGATTTTCAATCTGCAAGCGGGATCGGTTTCTCCACAATATAAGTTTGATGATATCGCTTTGCTGGACAATGATTCCTTTACATTAACGGATGAGCAGAAAGGGGCTGTTTTTTCAGCGATTAACAATAAAATAACGGTTATTACCGGAGGCCCCGGCACCGGGAAAACAACTCTTATTCGGGCGATCATTCATTTACTTTTAGAACAGGACTTGAAAGTGTTGGTGTCTGCTCCCACCGGCCGAGCTGCCAAACGAATTGAGGAGGCCGCTCTCTACCAGGCTTCAACCATTCATCGGATGCTTAAAGTGGAGCCAAAAACCGGGACCTTTATCCATAATGAGGGCAACCCGCTGCAGGCGGATGTGGTAATTGTGGACGAATTTTCCATGGTGGATTCCTTCCTGTTTTATTCGTTGCTCAAAGCCCTTTCCTCACATACACGTCTGATTATCATCGGCGATAAAGACCAGCTCCCCTCGGTTGGGCCGGGGAATATTTTACGGGACATCATTGGTTGTGGTTTTTTTAAAGTCATTTTTCTAAGCAGGAATTTTCGGCAAACCGAGGATAGCTTAATTATTGAGAACGCGTATCGGATCAATAGTGGCGAAACCCTGGTCCTCACTCCATATTCTCCACAATTGGACTTTGTTTTTTTAAAGGTAGCTCAGGAGCGGGAAGCTTTAAATAAAGTACTGAATATTATTGGCCACTTTCAGGCTGAAATACCCTTTAATTCGACCAATTTCCAAATCCTGGTACCCATGTACCGTGGCGATTCAGGAATTGATAACATCAATGGTAT
>CBFDCH010000236.1:0-4998 GCA_965603235.1 uncultured bacterium
ACTGTCACTGATAAAGTTATACCCCGGCAATACCTTTCCTGCCAGATCAATATGATCGGCAGCCACTCCTGTGTCGAGTACAGCAACGATCATATCCTCTTTGCCAGTACCCCAATCCCAGCCCAGAACCGCTGCAATATCGCTGCCAGACTTTCCACTCAGGCCATAATCGGGCAGGTAAACCTGGCCTGTATTCTGCAGACCATACTGGTATTTAAAAAAAGGATCATTCGGAATTACAGTGGAAACATAGGCATAATAGTTCAAAGCAGCCTTTTCTATGCGAGGATCGAGCAGCAGCTCGTCCCGTACTTCCGTTTCAGTAACTCCGGCCTCAGTTTCTGCTACGTAGAGTCCGGTCGGGGCATGGAGACGGATCCGTTTAACCAGGCCCCGGAATTGGGCTGTCAATTTCCTGAGCGCCAGTTGCCGCGATCCTTGATCTTCTACTTTTGCAGATAATTTGTTGCCATGGAAAAAAGCCGGTGACATTTTTACTATCAACTGGCCGGCAACATATTGTTTTTCCATTTTGGCAATTCCCCTGGAAACAAGGGGAATTATTTTAATCCTGCTTATATCCAGAGGCTGGCTAAAGAGCAGGCTAACCATTGCTAGCAGGAGTATTATTTTCTTCAACATGATTCCCCCTAAAAAATATAAAATAACTCAACACTCACCGCGGTTTTGGCAAACATACTGACATTTACAGCCAGATCCCATTGGCTGCCAAGGGCTAAAACAGCCCCGGCCATCAGGCCAAAGAGATTTTTTTGCTTAAACTCCAGTGCCTGTTCGCCCTGCAATTGCTCAATTGTCTCATAGGCTTTGATGGTCCCGTTTAACAGGTTGAATTGGGGTCCCGCATAAAGGATTAGATTTTCCATACCCTGGTACACCAGCAGCACGTTGGCTGACAATTGAAAGAAAGAATTCTCAACCTCAGCAGATCCTTCTACTACAGGCAACTCAACAGTCCATTCCTGTTTGAACAATTTAAAAAAGAGGAACTCCCCTTTCAGTTTCAATGAAAAATCACCAAAATCAAAGGGCTCAGAATGCAGATTACAGCCAAAAACCATCGAATGATTGTTCTTCTTGCTGAGTCTCAGGGATAATGGCAATTGTAAAAAATCAACCGGTTCATTAAAATGATTTTGATTGTAACCGGCAACCACACCCACTGTCAGATAGTCAGACAATTCCAATTCCAGGACCAGTGTTAAGAATGGATAAATCAGAGAATTTTCAACCTCATCATCCCCCACCAGGATCTTTGCCTTGGCATATGAAAAGTAAAGTCCGGCATTGAGATTGATTGACCTGAAATTCTCCGTTTCGGCTGCTCCGAGAGAAAGGCTGCATATCACTGCCAAAATAATAAATTTGCGATAAATCATGATGGTATCCTTTAATAATATTATCAAATATACAGAAAAGGCAAGCAATTGTCAACGACTCAAATCCCCGCTTTTTCACCATTTACAGAGGTTATTCAGGGTCTATCCATTTTTCGTGAACCGTTTGATACGAATGGTCAGGTCCACCTGATGCGAATCGAACCACAGTCCCTTTTTATTCAGCCAATTCCAGCTAAATTTCTCTTCCACCAGTTCCTGCCTGTAAATCCGGTCTTCCAGCAACACCACCCGGTTTGATCCTTTCTGCACACTTTTGTTGTATTCATCTTAAGGGTGCACGCCCCGGTTTTCAGCACTGCGGGGCAAAAAAATCCGTTGAGGTTGAAATGATTGGATGGTGGGTACCACAATGGATGAGAGTTCCAGATCAATGTAGAACTTGCCCCGCTTGCGTACCACATAATTAATGATGAGTGTGGGTTTTATCTTTTTTGACAAATCGGATGTTTGGTCGGATTTACCCGGCTGGCACACCCTCTCCTGCCAGGAGATGCGTCTTAATTTTTGTTTGTCGGGAAATAAAATGTAATCACCATTATCTCTTTCAAAATTTGCCAGGCCAATAATCTCCAGTTCATATGTTTCATAAAAACCAAATTTTTTGTTGCCATACCGACTCTCCCCATTGACCAGAACTTCAACTTCCATCTGCCACCAATAGCCAGCACCGCTCCCTTCTGTACAGGGGGTCACCGAAAGGAAACACAGCAGGATAAAACCAATAAAAACCCAAACTCTCATCAGTCATTATGTCACTTCCAGGGGATCAAATCAAGTTGTTGAAGTTGCTGCTCCGGTGCTTGTGGATGAATATATCTCCTGATATAATAGAGCAGGAAGATATGGTCCAACACCATGAGCGGCAACAAATCTGTTGAGACAAAAGAAAGAGTCCTATTCAACCAAATTTCCGAGCAATATGCCCGCAAGGACATTCTGCCGGCGTCTGCCGCAGCCAGGCGGTTCCTCCTGTCACAGCTTATCCGGGGGTTGCCGGATGACATCCCCCGGGACAAAACCGTAGTGGATATTGGCTGTGGTATCGGCGCGGCTGCCAAATACCTCAGCGGCTATTACCACCGATACATCGGCATTGATCAATCTGAAAAGATGATTGAAACGGCACGCCATTTCCACTCAGATCCACGGGTCCAATTTATCGCCGGCAATATCAAGGAGAGTTCGCAACTTCCAGCCAACACCGCGGATTTAATCCTCTCCATTGGTGCTCTCCATCACATGACACACCTGACCAAAGTGTTGAAATCATTGAACCATCTGGCCAAACCGGGCGCCTATCTGCTGGCCATTGAACCCCATCGGGGTAACCCGCTTATCGGATTGGCCCGGTTATTGAGAAAACAGCTGGATCCAGCCTATTCGCGCGATCAGGTGTTTTTTTCTGAAGAGGAGATGGTAACCCTGCTGCAACAAAACCATATCACTTTTTTAAAATCGGATTTTATCGGTTTTTTCAGTACACCCTTCGCTGAATTGGTTTTGCACCCCCAGCAACTCTTTCTCCCTCTGAGCCGCCTGGCCATTCGGCTGGATAACTGCTGCCATGGCTGCTTGCCCAAATTTTTAAAGAGAATGAGTTTTAAAATGGCTATATACGGCCAATTTTACAGATAAAACTACGGAAAATTATAGTTTGTAAAGCTGATAACGAAAATCCTGGTACTCCAGGGTAAAGCGGCTCAAATAATCGGTCAACCGCTCCTTTTCCCTTCCATTCAGGCGGTATAGGGAGGATAACCGGGCCAGTCTGGTCAAGCCCTTGTCACTATACAACATATGGGTGATCCCCTTGGCCTTTAACTTTTCAACAAAAGAATTAAAATCAGTCGCTTGCCTGATCAATTGAACCACCAGGTTGCGATCATTGAAGGAGCTGGCAATAAAATCTTTTTTTAAATAGAAGGTGCGGTCCTCACCCAGAAAAATGATGCGGCTATTGATTGGAAGCGTTCCATTCATATATTCAAAAACGCGAAAATAGGGAAGTATATAGAGGTATTTAAAGTTTTTAAAATCATACTTCCCGGATACTTTTTTAATGACATAGGCAAATCCCTTGGAGAAACGTTCCTGAAGATCGGCCTGTTGAATCAAATTTATGGTGAGTAATCCCAGCACAAGGGGCAAGCCGATGACAGCAGCTATTTTTTTCCGTTTCACCAGCCGCTCCATACCGCTGGCTAATGGGATGGCCAATAACAGAAATGCCGGTAAAAAATATCTGGGAACCCTGGCAAAGAACAGCAATACCACAAATGCTATTCCTGCGGAAATTAACAGCATACGGTTAACCGGGTTGCCCGGGGCAAAAATTATCAAGGGCAAGCAACAGAGAAAAAAAACGCCCAGCACAGCCGTCATACCGTAGCGATAGGGTTTAAAAAAGATCTCCAGGGGATAATACAGATATTGGATCAGGCTAAAACCACTGCCCCTCTTTAAGGTGGTTGAAAATTCTTCCCCCTGCTGACTGCTCCAGGAATCACTCTTAAAAACTTTATTTAAATAGGGATAAACGGGATTACCGGTAAAAACCGTGTTTTTTACCAGCCACGGTGCCAGGCAGGTGAACACACAGATCCCAACCACCAGGATTACCATGAATTTTTGCCGCAGGGGAATCTCCTTTAAAAAGAAAAGTGAGAGGATGAAGCCCAAAAGGAAAAACGCAAAAATATACTTGGTGCCAATAGCCAGCCCCCAGCAGATACCGCTTAACCAGAGGAGAGATTTTTGCCGGCTTTGATCACGGAAATAAAAAAAGAGTCGAAAGCCGGCCAGCATAAATACCATGCCCAACACATCCGTTTTGGCTGATGATGCCAAAAATCCCACCTGGGGAATCGTATAAAAAAGGAGGCCGGGCAGCAGCGCGTATTTGCCGAAATTGCTCCGTTTATACCAGGAAAAAAGTAAAAATATTAACAGCAGGCTGGAAAAACAGGAGATCCATTTGGCCACGTGTACGGTTTTGCCCAGCAGAGAAAAAGTAAACATCATCTCCCCATTAAGAGGGAGATTGGCATTGAAATTTTCTACCCATGGCACAATGGCTCCATGATGAATATAATAGGAGGGTACCGCCAGATGATACAACATGGAATCATAAAATGTGGGGGGGAAAATACTATAAAACAAATTAGTAACGACAAATACCAGTAAAAGGATAAGCAAAAGAGAAACACCGGGAGATCGTCCGGGCAAGTGTATCAATTTACGAAAATAGAACAATAAACCATTGCCGACAGCCACCAGGAGAATAAAAAAAGTAAAATTTAAAAAAGCAAAGATACCGGCAATAAAAGTAAGCGCAATCACAGCGGCAAAACCAAGGATAACTCTGAGGATCATTGTATCAAGGCTGCTCGGCAGCAACCGCTTCCTCAGGAACAGAAAAGATAATCCCAGGGAGGCACCGATGATCAGAAAAAATTCAACGGCTGCCAGCACGATCTCAATCATTCTTTTTCACAAAGAGAAACGAGGAGTCCCGAAAAAGTAAACGGTCATACAGAATAAATTTACATAAAAAAATAATACCCTTGGCAAATAGGAT
>CBFDCH010000237.1:0-4997 GCA_965603235.1 uncultured bacterium
AATACCAAGATAATAAATGACGATTGAGGTTGATTCAATGGTACTTAAGTTCCTTTTTTTAAAAAGTACTTTAGTACCTGTTGACCAAGTAAAACTAGAGCCTGTCAATAAATTCAACCTCTGCAAAGCAGGCATAATTTTACATTTCTTTTGATATTTGTTATTAATACTAAAATGGATTATATTGCTTTGTTTGGATATTTATTAGTGATCCCGATCACATTGATCTCCATTTTAGTCTCCTTTCACTTGTACAATAAATATTCTTTAAAATTTTACCAGACCTTTGCGTACAGTATTATTTGCTTCAATTTATATGGCCTTTTGGCCTTTTTTGGAAATTACTTGACTGAAATTATTCTCCATCATCAACCCGTGGAGATTTCAATTAAATCAAAATTCGCCTTGATATTTAATTTCATGAGTATGCCTTTTTTGCTTCTCTTTCTTTTTTTCAACATGGTTCTTTTTAGAGATATATTTAGCAAAACTCTGTCGCCAAATCTAAAAAGGATTAGTCTAATTACAGGTCTGATTTTGGCGATTTTGCCTACCTTTGGGTATGTCGATTTTTTCCGTCAAAATTCCTCAATTTTGACCGAAATGATTAGTATGGTACTCAAAATACTGATCACCCTGATCTTACTATCCAGCATCAGCCAGGGATTTTTTTATTTAAAAGATATTAAAGACCCACAGCATAGGAGAATTTTATTGATCTTTACCCTTCTCTTCATGGGAATTTTTTCTTTCCTCTGCTTGAATATTATCCTGATTTCAGGATTGCTCTCTAAGATTTCTGTTCTTTTGCCCTGGGGACTTATTTTACTCATATTTATGGTAAAAAAAATGAATGAATTTTACCTGCTTCAGCCCAATTCACTTAAGAAATCCAAGAGTCTTGAGAAGGCTTATAGGAAGTATCAAATAACTATGCGTGAGCAGGGAATAATTACCTTGATTTGCCGGGGAAAAACCAACCGCGAAATAGAAAATGCCCTTTTTATTTCACTGCAAACCGTTAAAAACAATATTTATAACATTTTTAAAAAACTGAAAGTAAAAAATCGGATTGAACTTATCAATTTTATCCGTGTGCAGACATCATCTGAAAAAATTGGTCCGGATAATATATGATATTTTTACCTCAAACACCGGGATAGGAATCAAAATTGGGATCAAATCTTCATTATTGACAATTTTTTTTTGCCCCTTTTTAACAGGAATTTAATTACGCTCTGAGCAATTGGCCGAGGCTGTTTAATACCTCTAACATTTCCTAAGGGAATCCCATTTAGATAAACATTATTGCCTATATGTATTTGTGACCATTTTGTGACCATAAAAATTCTTTTTTGTTATTTTTTATTTATTTTTATAAAATAAATACTGATTTTTATTAATGGTTTTTTAATGATGAGAATATTATAATATTACCGTTAATAGTAATGGAGGGAACTTGAATAATCGTGATAATCAGAAGTTGACATTTTTGGGTGCTTCACCAATAATATTTATGACTACAATTTCATATACAATTCCGATAATTATCATAAATCATTTTTTTAAACCCATCTTTGAGATAAAATGTATTCCAAAAAAAATCTTAATTGTAGCAGCAATTATTTTACTTTGTATTGGTATTCCTTTATATATGGCAACATTAAAGGTACTTAAAGCGGCTTATAAGAAACAAAAATTAATAACAAGTGGTATTTTTTCAATATGTAGAAATCCTCTCTTTGCAGTGGTAATATTTCTTTTACTTCCTGGAATAATACTACCCTTTAATTCTTGGTTATTGTTAACCATCCCATGTTTTATGTATTTTATGTTCAAACTATTAATAAATCGAGAAGAGTCTCTTATGGAGAGAGAGTTTGGAGAGGAGTATGTTAATTATAAGAATAATACATCAACAATATTTCCAAAATTCTGGAAATATAAAAAATGATAAAACATAGTAAAATAAAGGAAAACAGGGAAAAGATAGTTCCAGAAAAAGGCAAGAATCCATCACTGTTTAAAAGATTTAAGAATCTACTTGGTGTAGGACCACACTTGCTTCTGTTGGGTCTTCTATTAGAAGGATTAACTATTGTTATTCGGCAATGGTTTTCTTTTTACGTTCCAATAACCTTTGAATTACAGGTCATATTAACTGTGCCTTGTGTCACCCTATGCCTGTTGGGAATGATTTGGTTCAATCGTTCATTAAACTTGATAAAGGTCAACCTGTTAGATGAGAAAAAAAAACTAATCACGCGTGGTCCTTTCAACTATGTGAGACATCCGTTGTACTCTACACTTATGTTGACAATTCCGCCAATGATGATAATTTGGTTTTCGGATTTTCTCTTCCTTATTCCTTGGGTTTTATTGTTTATTCTATCTCATTACGTAGTTTCCCTGGAAGAGCGAGGATTGATCAAGACATTTGGTGAAGAGTATGAAAAATATCGGAGATTCGTTCCATCGTTACTGCCTTATAAAGGCTCTGGCGGCAAGCGCTATCGTGAGTTCAGTAATGAATCTACTCAGAATACATTTATAAACAGGACCACATAACAATCGGCTGAATCCAACCGAAACTCGGAGTAGTTTTAGGTTCATTTGGTTCGGATTTGTTCAAAGAAAATAAAGGGGACAGGCGCCAAGAATTTAAGAACAAGATGAAGGGGCGAACAGCAGTTCGCCCTTTTTGGTTTTTATTAATATAGTGTAACTTTTCCATTTGTTGGTTGTCTTAAAATATTAAAGGAGTTAAACAAAAGGCAAGTGGGGGAAATCACCAATCTGCAATTGGTATAAATTAATCTTTCATGGTTGAAAATACCACCCATTTCGAGTATGTTTTACTATTTAGTAAGAGAAAGGAGAAAGGAAAATGTATCAGCGCACGCGGCTTAAATGGTTCTTGCTGATTGTGGTATTGTTCACACAACTTCTAACCACAACTCCACAGCAAGGCCAGCAAATACTGGTTAAAATCCCCAAGGTACCTGCTCAAGTGAAGCTGGCTTCTCAGTTAGCAGACTTTCGCATAGTGCAGGAGTTAAACAGCTGCATTCTCGGTCTAACCAGCCGGCAACAATTCAACAAATTGAAAAATCAGGGATTTCAAGGGCAAATATTGCTGCCTGGTGAGGTGACAGGACTATTTCTGGTTGGGCTACCCGGCCCAAAGGGACTGGCAACATTACGGATTCATGGCCAAGCAGAACTGGTGGAAGCAAACAATGCCATTTTCAAACCGTTTACCAACATTCACCCTCGAACCCTCCTCCCTGCCAGTTTCAGGTTAAAGGTGCTTGAAACCACGCCTCTCTTACTCGACTCCATGCGGTTCTTTAAACAAGCGCCCCTACAGGAAGGAAAATCCACCCTCCCCTCTGCGGCCAATCCCATCATCCAGAAAATAGTCAACCAGGTTTCAAAGGCCAGGCTGGCGCAAACGATCCAGGATCTTGAGGACTTTCAGACCAGGAATGCCACAACTCATGAGTGTGAAGCAGCCGGGGATTACCTATATAATACTTTTAAAGCAATGGGATTATCCGTTGAATTTCAACACTTTCCCTTTGAAAACACCACCGCTAAAAATGTAATTGCTATCCTGCCTGGCAAAACCATACCTGAAGGAGTAGTCATTATTTGTGCCCATTATGACTCCATCAGCGGCTTATCCGGGAAGGCTCCCGGCGCGGATGACAATGGCAGCGGCACCAGTGCGGTTGTTGAAGCAGCACAAGTTTTAAGGCAATACAATTTCGACTTTACCATCAAATTCTGCTGCTGGTCAGCTGAGGAGTATGGTTTGTATGGCAGTCGCTACTACGCCAACCAAGCCTGGGAAAGGGGAGATAAAATTATTGGGGTGATTAACCTGGACATGATCGGATACAGCGACAACCAGCCGGAAGACCTGGATGTTATCCACAACGGCCCCTCAGGCTGGATCGGAGACTATTATGCCACGCAGGCGGGTTTATACTCAAATCTTACCGTTAGAGTCAGTGCTCTCCCCTCTCTGGTGTACAGCGACCATGCCCCTTTCTGGGACAGGGGATACTCTGCCACCCTGGGTATAGAAGATTGGCCTCTGAACACACCCCATTACCATACCCAATATGATAAATTGGAGACCCTGGATACGGATTTCTTAACTGAATCGACCCGGGTGTCGCTGGCAGTGGCTGCAGCCATGGCTCAACTTCAAGGAGATGTTCCTCCACCAACAGGGCTGGAAGCAAGGAGCCAGACAGTATACTCAATATTCCTAAGTCAAAAAAGTGTTTATATTAACTGGCAGCAAGGGGGCAGCAACATCAAGGGGTACAATATCTACCGGACCACCACCCCTCACACCAATTATAAAAAACTCAACAGCAGCCCCATAACGGTCAACTCATTCTCTGATACGGGTCTGGATACCACATCCAGATACTTCTATATATTGAAAGCCATAAGCCAATCGGGAGAGAAGAGTAATTCCAGTATCGAGGTAAAGGAGGATCAAAATAATGCCAAACAATAGGCACATCCTTGTTTTCGTGATAATTATGCTATCGCTCACACTTCCGACTCATATACAGGCGGAGGGAACATCAGGATTCCGGGCTGCTTTTCATGTGGACTATTTCTCCCCCCAGCAGCAGGTTTATAAAGACCTATACGGCAGCAGCAGCTTCCCTATCAATGTGCGGATTGGCTACATGTTTCTGAAACAAATCATGATCTTTTCAGGGATCCGCTATCTGAGCAGCAGGGGAGAAACCGCGACATCTACGCCCAGTTACTTTGAGGAATCTTACACAACCAGGCTCACCATTATATCGATTCCCCTGGGAATCAACTGGTACCTGGGTTCCGGTAAATATATTCCCTTTGTAGGTTTGGGGGGGTATTATCATAGTTACAAAGAGACCTGGGATTCCCTGGATGTGGAGTACAAGGGGAACAAGTTTGCTTTTTTTGACCAGGCTGGGATTCAATTA
>CBFDCH010000238.1:0-4970 GCA_965603235.1 uncultured bacterium
AGGAACAAGTGTTCGATTTTTTATCCCATGAAATATGTAATGATACAATCGCTCAAGACGTCGCCGGTTCAATTGGGGATCAGTAGATCGGTAATGCTGGAGATGGGCTCGATTTAACTCATGATATGCTTCCTCAATAATTTTGTCTTTATTCTTTACTAACAATTCTAAAAGGCTCATAATTCCTCCTTATCAAAATTTTTATTTTCTAAAAATAATTATTTTCACCATGAATCAGTCCCTTTTATTAAGCAGAAATATAGCCCGGATCCATATTCATGAAATTTTTAAAAAATCCCCGGTTGTAATGTTGAACCACCTTACGAACAGGCCCTGTCACACCAGTTACAACCTGGATATTGACCCCATTGAGGACATTAAAAGTCCTTGAATTACAATAGCAAGTTAATACAACTGAGACGCCCCTTTTCACCAGGGTTTGCACAGTTAGAATCCCAACACCAATCCGTTTTGTTGAATTGGGATTGGGAATTACTTCGAATTCCATGGTTATCAGGTCAAAAATAATAAAACAGGCACAAAACTCAATCCGGGCTTCAACCATGTCATTGAGGCTCGGGCCGGTTGCTGGGATTGCGATTTTCATTTTTTTCCTCCTTTATAATATTTATTCATAAAATCCTAGTTATAGTTACTCATAATAACCTGATCTTCCATTAATAAGTCACCGGCGATTTGGTCCATTTTCATCCTTTTCCAAAAACTCATAAGTATATGATCTTGATAGTATTTTAAAGGTATGGGATGGGTGCCGATAACCACAGGGATATTAAATTTCCTTTCAATATATTCTTTAAAATCCCGAATTCTGGGACAGGGAGGATAACCCACCACCAAGCCAGTAGCCAAATGAATAACTTCAGCCCCGTTTTTTATCATCTCTTCAGGGACATATTCGATGTTTCCGCCCGGACAACCGCCACAATATGAATACCCAACAATCTCAACTTGTTCGTTATTGGGATACCGAGAAAAGCCACCGACTCGTTCCTTCAAAGCCCGGAAACATTTTCCCCCGCCACAACTCTGATACCGACCGCAAATGATAATGCCAATTTTCTTCATAACTCACTCCTGTTAGGCCGAGAGATTCAATTTCGGCCTACTAATTTTTATTGGATTGAACATTTTGCGAAAGGCAACTTCAGCTGCTTTCATCAAAGGATATGCAGCTGGCGATGCGGTTAACATAGGATGCGAGCCAATCTGAGCAATGAGGAGGGAATTGATTGTCATTCTATTTTGTATGGCCAGCCCGATCACATTAATGAGTTCTCCTGTACTTGATCCTCCCATAACCTCACCTCCCATTACCACGCCGGATTCTTTTGCAACAATCAGTTTAACAATTTGTTTTTGCATATTTGGGAGCTTTCCAGGATGTTTATCCATTCCTTCAAAGGTCCCGGTTACTATATCAAAGCCCTCGTTTCTGGCTTGTTTTTCAGTCAATCCTGCTGCACCAAATGCCATTTCACCGATTGATGTGGAAAAGATCGCAATGGTTCCACTGAATGTTTTTAATGTGCACAGTTCATACAAATTCATGCCAGCAATTCGTGCTTCTGCACATGCCGTTGATGCCAGCATGACATTACTTGGTTTTCCGGTTACAAAATCTCTTTTCTCCGCACAATCTCCAACAGCAAAAATATCAGGATCCTCTGTTCTCATATACTCATCCACTTTGATAAATCCTTTATTATTCACTTCAAGTCCCGCATCTTTTGCCAATACGGTATTCGGTTTATAACCCATGGATAGAATAACGGCATCAGCAGCTATCACTTCTCCATCATTTAACAAAACTCCGGATACCTTTCCGTTTTTTCCCAATATTTCTTTAACACCAGTTCCAGCTTTAATCTTAATTCCGCGGGATTTTAATATTTCCTCTGCTTTTCCAGTAAACTCTTCATCAAATGCCAACCCAAGTATGTGAGGAAGTACTTCAACAATAGTTACATCTTTACCTCTCTTGTTTAATTCATCTGAAAGTTCGACTCCTATAAAGCCTCCACCTATGGTTACAATTTTGTGGCAATCTTTTAGTTTTTTGGCCATATCATCTAAAATCAGTTTATCCTTGGGTATTGTAAATACATTAAAAAAATTATGGCCTTTTAACCAGCCTGGTATTTTAGGAATGGAGCCGGTTGCTAACACAAGTTTGTCGTATGAAATTTTGGTGCCACTATACAATCGACAGATTTTATTTTTCCTGTCGATTGATTTTACTTCCTTTACCTTAAATCTAATGCCAAGTTTTTCGTACATGGCATCACCAGGCAAAACATTTTGATCACTATTATCCAAAGTACCAAAAATGTAAGGGATACCACAGGGCACCATCACCTTAGTCTCTTTGCGGACAAGTAAAAAATCTTTTTCCGGATGACTTGACTTTCCTGCTGCTGCAACTGATAGTCCAGCTGCACTTCCTCCAACAATTAAAACATCAGTTTTTTCCATTTTTTAACCTCCTAAAATATTTCAAACTATTTTTTTCTTGATTTATGGGAATATCCTTTTTTGATGACTTTGAAACTGATCCTTTTCGATCAAGGAAAATTTTTAATGCCTGTTCCGGATCACCCATACGATTTAAAATTACATCTGAGCCATAAGAGTGAATAATTCTTAGGATTGGTTGCGGACAACTACCACAAATGATCAATTTTATCTTTATTTTCATTAATAGAGAGTTAAAAAATAAATATGGTACAAAAAAAATATTATATTTTACCTTGTTCACTATCTTTTTGTTGTCGATTTCATAAATAATTATCTCATCTGCGATATCCGCTCTTGGAGCGACTGTACCATTAAAAAGCATAATTGCTATCTTCATATAAAACACACGGCATTTTTCATGCCATTTTTAAAAAGGTAGTAATAACCAGGGTTTTACACATTATTGTTATTTAAAGAAGATAATTTCTTATGAATTGTTTCAATTTGTTGCAGGGTTGATTAGTGGTATATTGAGGATTTAGTTGGGGTGATAATTAAAAATTAATGAGCAAATACAAAATGGAAAATTATATTCATCAGAGGCAAAATTAATCTTTCCCATCGGTTTTTCCAAATCTCATGAACAGGTTGTAGGTTCCGTTTTCAATTTTTTTCTGCATGTCAAAGCCCATCTTCTCGAAAACCCGCAGCATCGGATGATTTTCTAAAAGGACATATGCGGTAAAACCGTGCAATCCCTCGTTGCGCGCCAGAATGGTCAGGTATGAGAGCAGTTCTGTCGCAATTCCCCTGCCATGATAATCATCCCGAACTGTAAATGCGACTTCAGCAGTATGAGTATCTTTTTCCTTCATAAAATGTCCCATGCCCACGGCAATCTCTTTGCCATTTTCTTCTATTAAGGCCAGAATCACCATTTCAATTGTGTAGTCAATGACAACAAACTCCTGCCTTATTTTATGAGGGATATCCCTGCGGGAGGACATGAATCTGCGCTGCAGGCTTTTGTCGGATAAGGAGTAAAAGAGATCTTTGATCAAACTTTCATCATTTATTCTTACCGGTCTTAATTGGATTGTTAATCCTTTTTTGGTGGTGCGTAATGTTTCGAGATGTTCCGGGTATTCACCGGCCTTACCGGGGATAAAGGCCTGGTCTTTATAAATAATATTATGCTTTTTGGCCTCTTCCACCAGCCAGGCGCGGAATTTGGGGTGAGCGATGGAGATAATATCCATTGCCCGTTCACGGATATTTTTTCCATGGATATAGGCAATGCCATACTCAGTTACAAGATAGTGGATATCACCGCGGTTTAAAGTTACTCCAGCGCCGCTGTCAATGAAAGGCACAATTCGTGATATTTCACCTTTCTTGGCTGTGGTTTGCAGAACCAGGATGGTTTTACCTCCCGGGGCCCACATGGTACCCCTCATGAAATCAGCACTGCCGCCAATGCCGCTGTAGAAGGTATTTCCCAGGGATTCTGCTGTGGCCTGACCGGTTAAATCTACCTGTAAAACGGAATTTATGGCCGTCATATTGCTGATCTGGGAGATGACCAGGGGATTGTTGGTATAGTCAATGGGCCTGAAATCAAACAGGGGATTGTCATGGATATATTGATAGGTTTTTTCCGTGCCCATACAAAAAGAAGCGACAGTTTTGCCTTTGTCAATGCTTTTGCGTGAATTATCAATGACTCCGCTCTTGATTAGTTCAACGATAGAATCGGTTAATAGTTCTGTGTGAATCCCCAGGTGTTTCTTATCATGCAGACAATTGAGGATGGCATTGGGTACACTGCCGTAGCCCAATTGGATTGTGTCGCCATTGTTAACAATTTTTGCCACATACTTGCCGATGTGCTGGGCAATCTCATCAGGGATCATGGGGGAAAATTCCAGCAGTTTTTCATCCTGGTGAAGGACATAATCTATCTCCTTCAAATGGATAAAGGTGTTGCCGTGTAGGCGGGGCATATTGCTGTTAATTTGGGCGATGATCAGTGAGGCGTTCTCTATGGCGGCTTTGGTGATATCAACGCTGACACCCAGACTGACATAGCCGTTTTGGTCGGGCAGGGATGTTTGTATCAAGGCAACATCAATAGGAATTCTCCTGCTGTGAAGTAATTTGGGTACCTGCGAAAGAAATATGGGTGTATAGTCCGCCAGTCCTGTGTTAATGGCGTCTCTGGTGTTGTTGCCTACAAAAAAGGAGTTGTGTCTGAAATTATAGGAAAATTTTATATTTGTATAGGGAGCAACTCCCAATGTCCATATGTGATAAATTTCGGTCTCAGCAAAAGCCTTGGGATGGGACTCCACATACTTCATCAGTGCGCTCACCAGATATTGTGGCTCGCCGCAGGCAGTGCTTATGAAAAGACGGTCACCCCGGTGTATATGCTTGAAAATCTCATCTTCTTCAGCAAATTTTGTTTTATAAATCTCTTTCCATTTGTTGAGTAA
>CBFDCH010000239.1:0-4948 GCA_965603235.1 uncultured bacterium
CTATGAACAGTCAGACCAATCCGGTAATCCCTTTGCAGGCAAGCGGAAATCAAAAAAAGAAATATTCCAGAACCGCCGCTTAATTGAAAAATTCAGCGATAACCGTAAAAAAGAAGGGGTATCTCTGGGTTCTCTCCTGGAATCCGAGTTAAAAAAGAAAAAATAGATCTTTCTCCACCCGTCTCCTAATTCCTGCAAACAACCGGATTTCCTGCCTGTCCCCTTTATTTTTGCTGATTATAGGTTTATATCTTTTAAAAACTCGGGATTGTCCGCTGGCACTTCAGCGGCCATTCTTTTTAGTTTGATGATTTTTTGCAGAGAAATAAAAACTGCGTAGAAAAGAAAACCCTTCACCGGAAGATTCCATAATGCGGAAAGGCCCAATCTGCCCAATACCAGAAGTGTTGATGCGGCCGAGATGAGCGCGGTCAAAAGGGTTAATATGTAAAGCCGCCAGGGCAAAACCTCCCGGAATGGAGCGTGGAACAGCCGGGCAATCCGTGTCAGCACGAAGATCCAGGCAGCGATGTTGGCAATCAATGTTCCGCTTGCCGCCCCGATCATGCCGAATGCCATGGTTAAGGGGAGGCTGAAAACCACATTGGCACCCAGTATGACAAAACTTGACCACCAGATTGATTTTGTGTCGCCGGCAGCCCTCAATACCGACCCATATTCAGCGATACGATGCAGCAGAATGACCAGGTAAATCTGGAAAGGAACCAAAGCGGCCATGTAGGTTTTGGTAAAAAACAGGTTGACTATTTCCGGGGCGCAGAGGACAAGTACAATGGTGGCCGGGACCACAAATAATATCATTTTGGAGGTAGAGGCCAGCCAGAATTTGCGGGCCAGGCTGATGTTTTTTTGTTTAAACGCATGCACCATCCGGGTCGAGAGGACCGCGCCCATGGCGTGGGGAAATAGAGAAATAAAGGGCACTTCATGGGCAGCCAGGGCATAGGCGCCGAAATTTCTGACATCAAATAGAGCCACAAACCATTTATCTATATTGCGGTTCAAAATTGAATTGGCCATTGATAAACTTAAAGGGGCCGTGTAAATCAGCTGTTCTTTGATAAATTTCCAGTCATATACTACTTTTCCCGGAGGTAAAGATTTGCATAGGATGATAATAAAGGCCACAAAGCGGATAACCGCGTAAAAAACAAGTCCGATGGCTGCACCTTTAAGTCCATGGCCCATCAGTATAGGTGATAAGATTGCCACAAATTGAATCAATGCCATGGCGCCATTGTAGGCGGAGGATTTCCCCGGCTGCTCCATGGCCAAAAGCAGTTGTGGGGCCAGCAATGTGGGTAATTCAAGAAAAACAGCCAGGGCAATCCAGGGCAACAATCCGGTAATACTTGAAAAATTGACGGTGAATACAGATCTCAGGGAGAGGATGATAACAACACAAACCAAACCGGTTAACGACAAGAGTCCAATGGTTTGATGAACCAGTTTTTTACGATCAGCAGCATCTAGACGTCCATAGAAATAAATCAGCCCCATATGCAGGTTCAAGCTGCCGATATTCACGGCAGCATAATATATGGTGAGCAGCATAGCCATTGCGGCCCAATCACTTTCTGAAAGAAGCCTGACCAGGATCAGGGCAAAAATGATTTGTACCGATTTCGCCACACTTTGGCCGGCAGCAACCAATAGGGTTCTCTTGCCGAGATTGATCTTATTCACTTTAATCGGTTATAATTTGCAGCTTCCTGCTATACTGGATAAAATCTTTGATCGATTCCTTCTCTTTTTCCCCGAGTCTAAAAGCACGGTGTCGGAAAATATCCCTATATACATATTTCGCCATAAAATAAAAAAATTTGTCATCGAGGTAATATTTTAATCTCTCATTAAAATGATCGCCATCCCAGGTGTTGTTGCCATGGAAGCAGCGAATGAAAAGGTGACTGTGATCTCCATCCATTGTGCCCAAATTCATCGCTTTGGCCATATCGCGCAGATAAATTGAGTCTTCGCTTTTTTTTATATTCGGGTATCTGACTTTTGATTTTTTGTGCAACAGCGATCCCGGAATTCCCCTGCGAAATTTAATACGATATGGATGGTTGATGAAGGTTTTGTCGTCAATATGCATCAATGCCCATTTTAATACAATGGCGTCCAATTGTCGGCTGCGCATGAATTCCATCTGGACGTCAATCCGGGTGGGGTGGTACCATTCATCATCATCCCATTGGACACAATAATCTCCCTCGGCCGAATCCAGGGAAATATTCCTCAATCCCCCCAAAAAAAGGTCACCATCATTCTTGATCTTGTGGTAACGGATGGTAAATGATTTTAAATAGGGTTCAACAATTGCTGAGTAGTCTTCCTCTCCATCATCAACAATAACCAGTTCTTTGTTTGCCCAGGTTTGTTTGGTAAAACAAAAGATAGCCCGCTGAGCCAGCCGGGCTCGATTTTTGGTAACCATCAAACAACTGATCAAAGGCTGTGTCATCATCGGATCCTGTATGGGATTTAAAGATTCATTTTAACTGTTTCATCGGATAAACACAAACCATGATTATTATAAAAAACGGCTCTAATCTTGATTTACTGACAAAAAATTAGAATAGTGGTTTTCCATTCTCAAATGGCTGAGGTGTATCATTTTTCCCGCCTGTCCCCAGTTCAGGCGGTTTGTCACTACAGGGTTTAATTGTTCGGCAAATGGATCTGGAATTTGGCCAGGTGATTATCACCCCCGCTGTCTTCATAAAATGCGTACAGGAAAGAACCGGCGATTTGCGCTCTGGTGGGATTTAAATTTTCGACCTGGGGCACTTTAATGTCCATCTTATAAAGATATTCCCCTTTGGAACTGAATATATCGATGTGCAGTCCATCTTCCCGAACAATATCCGAGGCATAAACCAGGATCAGGCCATTGGCCAGTTTCTGAATTCGCCAGAAATAGGTGCAAACATCAGGAATACTTTTTATGATCCTTTTCTTAACATCATCCGCAGAGGGGCCGCCCTGGATACGGATCTGCATCCGGCCCACCATCTTTTCCTTAAATGCCTGCGTGATTTGGTTTAGCGGCCGGTTGGCTACCGAAAAGTCCATTATTTTTTTTCCGCTTAAATCGATTTCTGTAATCCGGTAGTTATCATTGTGTCCGTAAAACACTGATTTGCCGTCATAACCAACCACCATGCCTGTTCTTCTCTGCAAGTCGCCCCCGCCAATACGGATCATCACCATGCGGCCGCCCCCACCAGGAAGTTCTTTTTCATCCCCTGGTGACAGATCGAGGAGGACTTTTTTAGACTGTTTGCTTACATCAAAAATCTCAATGGAATCCGGTGGGCCTGGAACACGGGGATCCGAAGGGGTATACAGGTAGGCTGTTGCATCAATAAAGAAGAGGGGATTGGTGCCGGTTTGATTGCGAATTTTAAAGGATTTTTCAAAGACCCCGTCCAGGGAATAAATTAGAATCTGCCCCATGTCTACCAATATAAAACGGTCTTTGAGGAGATGAATATCCATGACATGCTTGAACTCGCCGGGGCCCTCTCCTCTTTTACCAAAAGACTTGATGAATTTTCCCTGAGGATTAAAGATACTAATTTTGGAGAACTTTTGATCCATCACATAAACATTACCATTATCATGGACCTTTAAAGGGAATACCCTGACCAAGGGGTTCTCCCCGGCGGTTTCAGCCCGCCACATCAACTTTATTTTGGGATCCCAATCACCCTTTTTGGGAGCATCACTATTTTTTACCTGGGATGATAACAATACCATTGATGCCAATCCAACAATAACCAAGAACGCCTTACATTTTCTCATTGAACCTCCTGAAACAATTATACCTCTACTATAATAATAAAGACGACGCCAAATGAAAAGGATTGGTTTCAAATATATTATTTTGTTACCTTTTCCTGTTTTCTATTTTCTCTTTTTTTCTTCGATTCATTGATTTATTTAAAATTCTCCGTTTGCCTTTACGGGCACCTTGCAGTAAATAATAAAAAGGTGTATAGAAAGGATGGAGTAAAATATGGTCAAACAAATGCTGCATGTGTTTCGGAATACACCTTTTGGACGCGAGATTTTTCTGCAATCCTTGTATTTTTCAAAAATGACCCGTTTAAAACTGGATGTGTTTTTTCCAGAAATTTCTCAGTTTATCATGTTCTTTGAACACAGTGTGGTGACTGTGAACCTAGACAAAGCATTTCTTAGTGATCCAGACACTGCCCAAGAACATGCCCTAGAAATTGCCAAGCAAGCAGGTGTTTCAATTAGATTTTTTCAGCCCAACAGTTTTACTGCTGGAAGAGTACCGACCTTACCAGTTGATTTTAAAATGATGTGTTATCCCAGAAGCATCAGTGACCTCTCGACTCGAATTGGTTTGGGATATATTGGTCCCAGGGTGCGTACCATCATCAGGAATGCAGAATTCCCGGTTCTAATCCCTTCTACTGTTTATAAAGAGTGGAAAAGTATAACGGTATTTTTCGGCGGTTCCAAGACCTCCATTAATGCCTTAAGAATAGGGCTGGAAATCAGTAAAAAATCTAAAGTCCCAATGCAAATCTGGACACAGGATGAAAAGGATTCAAAAGATTATTACTTGGGGATTTTAAAAAAAGAAGGTTTACTTAATCAAAAGGGAGATCCGGTTTCACCCTGGTGGTTTTTCTCAAAAGGAAAATTTCGCCCTAATTTGTATGATGTACCCCATGATAGTCTTCTTGTTATTGGAAGTTTTGGACATAATCTGATGAAGGATGTACTCTTTGGAAGCAAGGCAGAAATGATTCAAACGGTTATGCCCAATAACTTACTTATAGTAGGCATGGCAGTTAATTAGGGATACCAAGCAGTAATCACTGCCGCAGGCCTATTACTAAATCCTAGCGAGGAAACGAAGGTCAGGTCTTGTTTGTTGCAGTGT
>CBFDCH010000240.1:0-4936 GCA_965603235.1 uncultured bacterium
GGGATATTATATTTCTAAATATGAGATTACCTTCTCACAATATGACACCTTTTGCGACGAAACCGGCAGGAGTAAACCTTCAGATGAGGGTTGGGGAAGAGCAAACCGGCCTGTTGTTAACATCAGCTGGGATGATGCAAAAGCCTTTTGCGTCTGGTTATCAGGTAAATCGGGAAAGAGTATTCATCTGCCCACAGAAGCGCAATGGGAAAAAGCCGCCAGAGGTACTGATCAAAGACGCTACCCCTGGGGAAACAGTGACGCTGACTGCAACAAAGCCCATTATCTCGATTGTGGCGGCGGCCCCAAACCGGTCGGTTCATTTGAAGCGGGCAAATCACAATATGGAGTCTATGACATGGCCGGCAATGTATATGAGTGGTGCCAGGACTGGTATGATGCGTCATATTATAATAACTCCTCCCATACCGATCCGCAAGGACCCTCTTCGGGATCAGAAAAGATCAGGCGCGGGGGTGGATGGAATAGAACTGCCAAAAGGATGCGCTGCGCCGCCCGCCACCATAGCGCTCCCGGGGACAAGAGGAACTTTATTGGTTTTAGGGTAAGTATGGAACTGAACTAACACACCATAACTTTACTTGTTCTTTTTCTTGGGAGCAACAGAAAGGATTTTTTCCATTAACTCGGCGTCTCTGGGGAATTGATTGACAGCAGGCAGGCGCTTCAACAGCTTAATCCAGCGCCGGTCGACCTTAAATACTTTTTTAAACAGCGGCAGGCTTTGCTGGACCTTGCCATTGCTTGCCAGTGTGACTGCGGGCCAGAATATCATCTCCGGGTTACCTGAATAGATTTTCATGGCAGTGGTATACTCTTTCATGGCGCCATCAATATTATTAACAGTAAGATATTCATCACCCTTGTTCATATGATTGTAGGCCTTGGCAATCTTAATGAGCCTCTTTAGTTCCTGCAGGGGTTGGCGATGGTCCTCAATCCTGAGATCAAATAGTCTGTTTTTCCAGGGAACCTTTGAGGGCTTGGTTGAAACCACCAGTATGGCTGCCGATTGTTTGCCGCGGATATCACCTCCATGATTTTGAGCGGCCTCAAGTGCTGCCATCAACCGGTCCACCAGTGGTCCTTTGCTTTTCTGGTAGGTGTCAGCCATGGCCTGCCATACGGTGCCATTCTCCATCATATTGGCCTGGCAGGAGAAAAACTTCCCCTTGGAGTGACCGGCCTCAGGTATACAGGTTTTGCCGGTATGAACAGCCACATTGCCGTTGGTATCCACCATGGCCACCTGGCGTACATTCTGATGCTTGTCAACGCTCAACAGGGCTTTTAACGCTTGTGGAGCTGTTTTGTCGGCCCTCATCAACTCCAAACCCAACGGGCCATAGGAGACCTCAACAAATGACTGGGTGGCCACAACACCGACACCCGGCTCTGCCCAACTGACCACCGAACCTACTGAAAACCAGTGGGACTGCACAGCCACACCCATTTGCTGGTTCTCTTTGTCATAAGCCACAATAGAGTAGGTGTGGCAAGGACGCTGAGTGTTGCCATATGCCATTATACTTAGTAGAATCAGTGTAAATACAAGAATTGATGTTTTTTTCATAATTAATCCTCCTTTACAGACCGGTATCCCGGTCCTGAAAATTGCAGTATATCACCCTGTCACTTATATTTAAAGCTCACCATCCATATCTCTCTTACCTCTCATCATATCTCATCTCTCCAAATCGGGATGGGGGGGGGATTGGGGGTATGTTGTTCGAATTAATCTATCAGGTACACATAATTGTCGCCTGTCCCCTTTTTTACTTTATTGATTGGCCTCTGTCTCCTTTTTAGCTCGATAACTGAACGGACAAGATATTGAAATGACAGGAATACCCCTCACCACTACCAGAGATGAGATTCATAGAGAGGTGGGCACAGTAAAATATCCTGAGAAGGCCAATAATAAATAATCCTTGACAGTTTTGAGCTGGGTGATTAAAATACAATTTATTGAATTTGGTGGAAAACATTGAACACATTTAAAACCAAAAACAGCGTGAACCAGTATAATAATAAATCAGGTATTGGAATTGCTACTCATGAGGCGAAACCATCATTGAGGATGTTTAAATGAAAAATATTTTGCATTTGATCTGTTTCATTTTTTTAATGCTGAATTTTAGTTTTGCCCAAACACCTACCACCATACAGGGCAGAGTAGTGGATGAACAAGGCAAAGGTATTACTGATGTCAAGGTAATGATCCTGGATTTACCGGTATCTACTTTAACCACCCTTGATGGTGGTTTTAGTCTGGATCCAAAGAGGGAAGGTAAGATGAAACTCATCTTTTCCCATCCGGATTATATCACCCGCAAGCTGGAGGTCAACAACACCAGGCATGAGACCAGTTTCATTAACATAACCTTGAAAATCCGTAATCCCATCTTGATGATCATAAAAAAAGAGATCACTGTCACTGCAGAAGCAGATTCTATTGCCGATTTGAGCTTGCCTTCCCATAAAACCATTTTGCCGGAGAGCGTCCTGGGTGAATTGGGCACAATCAACATTACCGAATCAATGGAAAAAGTGCCTGGCGTTGCTGCGGTGGGCAAGGGGGGATATTCCATGGCCCCTTCGATACGCGGTTTGGCTGAACACCGGGTATTATTACTGATAGACGGCATCCGCATAACCTCGGAGCGAAGAATCGGTCCCAGTGCTTCGTTTGTGAACCTCAATGATATTGCGCGGCTGGAAATTAACAGAGGCCCTTATTCTGTTTTTCATGGTTCCGGTGCTATCGGCGGGATTGTCAATATCATTACTAAATCTCCCCCGCAGGACAAACCCCTGTCCGGTAATTTCACCATGGGCTATAACACCGCTCGACGAGAAAGAGCAGGCTCCGCCTCATTGGCAGGTTCTCTTGGTAAATGGGGGGCAATGTTCTCAGCCAATAGCAAAAAAGCTGACGATTACCAATCACCCGGCGACACCGTTGACTGGTCCCGATATTCTGATTACAACCTGATGTTTAAAATCAATCGGAATAGCCGGAACGCTCGAATTTATGCGACTGTTTTTCATTATAAAGGAACTGATATTGGTAAACCCAGCCCCTCCAGCCGTCTAAAACCCCGCTGGTATCCGGATGAGACCAATACATTTTTCATCATTGGCGCCCACCTTAAACCCAAGAGATTTTTAGACCACCTCAACGCCAATGTATTTCTCTTTAAATCCTCATTAGAGACCCAAGCTGAAAATTTCGACAATGAAACTTTCCAGGTAACAAAAACCAACCTCTCCCTCATTGAAAATACCAATTTCGGCTTCAAATTAAGGGCCGGAAAATCCATTGGTAAAACCCATAAACTGAATATGGGCTTTGATTTTTTTGGCCAGATTAACATGAATGACAGGAATACAGAGCAACTTTTTGATCAGAATGAAAAATTGACCCGGGAAACAGAGGAGATTTCTCTGCACAATGCGTCACGCAGCAATTATGGTTTGTACCTGGATGACAAAATTCTATTAAGCAGCAAGCTGGAGTTAAACCTGGGGGCCCGGGTGGACTTTATCACAACACATAGCAGTGACCTGCCCCAGAGCCGGTTGTCGATACAAGACCATTTCTTTTCCCTTTATGGCGGCGCTATCTGGCAAATTACACAAAAAATTTCGCTGATCGGCAATGTGGGGCGCTCCTTCCGTTTTCCCAATATAAGTGAATTGTATTACACTGGTTTGACCGGCCGGGGGTTGGTATACGGCAATCCCAAACTCACACCCGAGATGAGCTTAAACATTGATGCGGGCATCAGGTATCTCCATAAAAGTTTCTTTTTTGCCATTTATGGCTTTAAGAATGCCCTGACCGATATGATCCAGAAATATGTTGGCACAGCGGACGAGGAGTATTTTTATCGCAATTTAAGCCAGGGACAGGTAATGGGTGTTGAGGGAGAGCTCTATTTTTCACTGGCCAAAGGGGCGGAGCTCTTTATCAACTTTCACCACATGAAAGGAATAGAGAAGGATAGTGACACTGCATTGAATTATATCCCTCCCACCCGCCTGGCGCTATGGGGAAAAATTTCCCCTGGGGGCAGGTTTTGGCTTGAACCACGGTTGACCTTCGCATGGGCAACAAAGGATCCCGGACCCCTGGAAATTCCTGTTGACGGATATGTGCTCTGTGATCTTATAACCGGATTCAAGGTAAATGATGAACTGACCCTCGTGGTTATCGGTCAAAATTTATTTAACCAAACCTACAGGGCCTCTGCTGATGAGCAGGGGGTGGATGCACCGGGCCGGGGATTGGTTTTAAAGGTAAGATATAACTTCTGACAACTCTCTTTTAATCGGACTTTCCTTTATGGATAAGTGTACGAATGGGGAAAGGAATGTTGATGCCTTCCTGGTCATACTTTTTTTTCAACCGTTTTATAAACTCATGTTGGACCAGAAATTTATCAAAATACTCCCTGCATCGTAGATAGACGGTAAAATTAATGCTGGAATCGCCAAAGGTATGGAAGCGGATAAAGGGATCAAATTGGCTGTCACCCCCATCAACCTCTTGCAAAGTCTTTTTGGCCACTCCTTTGGTCACCTGCTCCACTTTTTCCAGATCCGAGGAGTAATCAACTCCAACCTCTACCATCACATTCATTATTTTTTGTGGTTTATAATAATTAACCACCACTGCTGATGATAATTTGGAGTTGGGAATGATAACATAGTTGTTGGGTAATTGTTTAAGGACTGTGTCCCGCCAGGTAACATCCATCACATATCCTTCCACACCGCTATCCAGCTTTACATAGTCGCCGGTTTTCACCCGCTTGGTGGCCACTATGTGAAAACCAGAGAAAAGATTGGCCAGCGTGTCCTGGAGGGCAAGGGCAACTGCCAAACCACCAATCCCCAGAGTTGTAATTAT
>CBFDCH010000241.1:0-4919 GCA_965603235.1 uncultured bacterium
TGAGTTCTCCTTCGGGCGGGCTTGTTTTTGTTCTTGGCCAGCCGCCAATCTCAACCTTGCCCAGCGTGGGGTGATTAAAGGGACGCCAGTCCACAAAAACTTTCCCGTCCATTTCCCTATCATTCCATTTAAGTCTTTCCTCTTCTGTGACTTTGCCATCTTTGTTATAATCCGGAGGCGCCCAGAGTTCGGTGGCCATGGAGAAAATCCCGAAAATATTGTACGCGGTTTCCAGGGAACTTCCCCAGGCAAAATAACCGCGATCAGGATGAGGTTCACAGGGACAGTTGGAGGCATCATCTGCAGCAAATGATCCTTTGTTTTCAGGGTACATTCCCGCAGGCGCGTTCCTGATCCTGCCGGTTTTATCCCTAAATATCTGGTTCCTTTTCTTGTTGCCCGAACCTCGGGGCCAGTGCCAGTTATACACGGATGTGGCCAATCCCCAGGTTGAGTGCTCCAGACTCCTGGCGCCAACGATCTTAAATAATTTAAGGTCTTTTTTGTTTTTAAATTCAGCGTCCGACTGTGTTGAAGGCGGCAGCAATATTACTCGTCCACAACAATGATGCTGAACATAGATAGCAATATTTGGATGATCGGCAATAAACTGATATTCAGCCATGGTCACGGATTCCTGCAGAGGGTACTTTCCCGAACCACTCTGACGATTGCTGGGTTTCCAGTTTGCCGGATAATTCCTGTTTGATAAAAATCCTCTACGATAGCTGTCTTCGTTAATTTTACCGTCGCCATCATTATCAATCCCCTCAGAGTACATCTTGTAAAGTTTTCCACCGTTATCATCCGGAGCTTTTCCAATCATGATCCGCGGGTCCTTATGTGAAACTTTCATGGTCCCTTTTGCATCCAACTTTCTCATTCGCGTTATCACTCCATTACCGTCAATATCTTCGGGAGGGTCTTCATCGAACTTAAAATCTCCATCATTGTCAAAGGGGTTGGGATCTTTGCCTGCGGGTTTGCCTGTTAAATAGGCCTCGGCGCCGTCAACATCGAGCCTGGGCACAATATACCAGACCAGGTTGTCAACAAGCCTGGTGATATTTTTGTCCTTACCATACTTTTCGAGCAGATGCCATATCGTGTAATTGCACGACATTGATGCGATCACCTCGCCCGCATGAATCTGATTCAGGAAAAAACCTGGTTTTTCCATTTCTTTACCTGTTTTGGGATTGTTAATCACCAGCATCCATACATCTCTGCCCATTTGTGATTTGCACATGGACCTCAATTCAGTTAACTTCGGAAAAGCCTTGTTGATATCTTTTAAATACCGTGTCAGTTCGCCGTAGGTATAATAATGGTAAAAATCATACTTGCCCAAGGGCTTCACTTTTTTTGTCTTTGCAAAAGCTGATGTGAAGAGCAAATGTGTAAACAGAATCATTAAACTGATTAATAAAAATTTGTTTCGCATATATTTTCTCCTTAACCTTTAAACTTTATAACCAATGTCAAGCAGTCAACTATCGTTTTCCGTCTCCCCTGTTTTCAAAACTTTATTAACCCGGCCCACAGCTCCTGACTCTAATTGTACTTTTATGCCGTGGGGATGATTGACCGAATTGGTGAGAATTCTCTTTACTACTCCCACAGTTGATTTACCGGTTCGCTGGTCCTGCTTCTGAACAATTTCCACATTTTGACCGATTTGAATATTTACCCGTTTCCTGCCATCCAACTTATCTTTTTCCATAAATACCCTCTTGAGATTCTAGATTTTGACTTGATAAGGTTTCTTTTTTCTTAACTTTTTAACCTTTTAACTTGTTAACTTTTTAACCGAGATGATATTTTCTCGCCTATCTCCAAATTTCTAATAGGTAATTTTCTCTTTGATTCCGTAGTGTTGTGATCTGTCATCAAATCTCGATAGGACTTTCCTGGCATTCAGAGGAACGTAAGCTTTTTCATAATCCTCTCCGGCGAATTGTTTTACCGCATCCCATGATGCAAACCACATGATGGTTAAAAATTCCACCTCTTTATCCAATGGCCGTCTAAGGAGTTGAATCCCTTGATAACCTGAAACACCTTTTGCGGCGATTCCGGGAAATATTTCTGTTTTTAAAAGGTTTTCATATATATCCGCGTTTCCGGGCGTGGTCCAACCATGCCAAATCCTTACAACCATATTTCCTCCTTAACCACTTTGATAAGTTCGTGTCCGACTACCCGCATTGTCAAGATCCGCAACCTTCCATAAACCTAAAGATTTGTCTTGAAAAACACCGTTCTTTTCAGTGCACTTTTCATTTAAAATAAAAATTGGCTTTGGAAATTTAAAAGGGTTCCATTCTAAGTTCAAAGGCCGCCAGCCACCAGTTTGAATATCCTTATTTGACTCCTGATCTGGAAAGGTTGTGGTCATCAAATATGTTGAATTATTTTTTTTGATATTTGTTATTGCTTTGAAAATATCTTTGAAAGAAAGATGAACCAGGCAATCCCTACAAAATATCATATCAAATGCATCAAATTCATCTTCAAGCAGGTTGAAATGGATGAAATTTATATTATTCTTTTTAATTTTTTTATCATTGCGTTCAATAAGGTCTTGGACGATATCCCCACCCAAGTATCTCATCTTTGACAGATCAATTTTTTGAAACCAATTAAAATCCCCACAAGGTACATCAAAAAGGGATTTAATTTGAAAATTCTCAAAAATTCCAGGTAATTTTTTTATAATTTCAGCTGCCTGGATTAAAGATGAACCAATTCCCGAAACAGACTCATTTTCGACCCAAACATTATTCTCTGTGATCTCATTAAATATTTTTTCAGTAGATTTCCCGGCAAATCGACTGCCATCCGCATATTCATATAAATTGCTGCGATCCACTGTTTTAAATCCTTTCAGGATAATTCAATTTATGATATGTATTCTCGGTTTTTATACCCATATTTTAATTTGTTTGCTCAAGCAAATCCCAAAGATTCCCATATAGATCCTCAAAAACTGCTGCCATACCGTATTCTTGTTTCTCAGGCTCTCTTACAAACTTGATGCCTTTGGCTATCATTTCATTGTAATCCCGCCAAAAATTGTCTGTAGTGAGAAAAAGGAATACACGTCCCCCTGTTTGATTTCCAATAAAGGGCTCTTGTTCCGGTTTAGAAGCTTTGGCAAGTAACAGTGATACGCCCTGAGAACCGGGAGGAGAAACTAAAACCCACCGTTTATCTTGTTCCGGTTTATATGTATCCTCAATCAAATCAAAATTAAGTTTTTGTGTGTAAAAAGCAATCGCTTCATCATAATCTTTAACTACCAAAGCAACATATACGATCGATTGTTTCATATTGTCCTTCGTTTTTTTATTCCTTGAATCTCTGTAGTCTAACGTTTGAGCCTGAACAATGTCAAAGAGTCAAACATTATTCCAGATCTTTGATATTTAAATCCAAACATCATCTTCAGCCGTCAAATTGCCGCCGCTATCACCGGTATTGACAGTACCAGCCGGTTCAACAAGTATGATCTTGCATTCCCTTTCAGCGGTCGGTTTATGTTCCTTTCCTTTGGGAACATAAATGTTTTCCCAGTTATTTATTTCTACTCTTCGATCCCGTAATTGAATAACAATTTCACCATCAAGGTCCATGAACACTTCATCTGTATCCTCATGTTTATGCCACACAAATTCACCCTGAAATTTTACCACCTTAAAATGATAATTATTCATTTGAGCAATAATTTTAGGTTTAAAATGATCTGAAAATTTGGCCAATTTCTCCTCAAAATTGATCGCTTCATAACTCAAATTAATTCTCCTTGGTCATCTTGCCTGCCAGTAAATAGCTGTTAATCATAGCTGCAATTAATATTACGGTTTTGATCAAGGCCCAAATAATAAAGGTGTTACCATTTAGGACCTGAATAAAAGTGATTATGAACATTCCAAAAACCACAGGAAAAGCGGTAAGCAGGATAACAACTCTTCTTTCAATAGGCTTTCTGACTGCCCATACAAGAAGAAAAGTCCAGCCTGTCATCAATGACCCGCCCATTCCCATGATAAGTTTGGTTTGTAAATCAGGATTGAAATCAGGCTCACCGGTCAGAAGGCGAAATACCGGAACAAATAGTAATCCAATAGCCCAAAGTGCGTCCGCACCGATTCCCAGCCAATACGCAATTTTAATAAAGAACATCTTTTTTTGATCATTCATCTTTCTTTCCTCCTCCCCATATCCCATAGGTTTGCATTTTTCTCAACTTTTTAACTTGTTAACCTTTTAACAGGATTATTTAAAATCCTGTATACTTTTCAATTTCACCCCGATCTTTTCCAGTATTCCATTCCACTTATTGATTACTTTCTCTGGATTCTTATTAAAGGTACTATGTGCATCGGCAACCAAAGTTACATCATAACCTTTCTCAAGAGCTTCGATACAGGCCAGCTTGACACAGCCGTTTGTAATTAATCCGCAAATATATAGTTTTTTTAAATTTTTCTCATCTAAAATCTGCTCAAGTCTTGTCTCTTTGAAAATACTTGGATGAGTTTTCATAACAAAATCATCTGTGATATTTGGCTCAAGCTCAGGTACTATTTCCCAATCCAATGTGTTTTTTTTGAGAAATGTTTTGTTTTCATGCTGTGTAAAAGTTATCGAGTATTGTTGTTTCCTTGCTACTTGAATTAAAGTTTTTATATTGCTGATGAGTAATTCCTCTTTGAATACGGTTTGTTTCAAATTAAAGATACCAACCTGCATATCAACTATGATCAGACACTTTTTCTTACTCAAATTTCATACCCCTAGGCTGTAAATTTCTCGGCCGTCCCTTTTTTTCCTTTTTTTCTTTTACTTACTGAAGTATTCTCTTTGAATCACTGGCTGGACAATTTTATTACTGGGTCCATCTCCTCTTGAAACAT
>CBFDCH010000242.1:0-4900 GCA_965603235.1 uncultured bacterium
CATTTTTATCGCTGCAATGGCCAATGTCGCTTTCATCACCCCCAATACCTGTCGAGACTGGGGATCCCAAAAGGTGATGTAGATTGGTATTGATTCGGTTTTTGAACTATCATCATACTCGATTTCACCAAAATAGATCAGTCCTTTACCCTGATTGTAGGCTTTTTGCCACCAGGCTTCATCAGCCTGGTAATAGTCTGATGTACGATTGGTAATGCCAATTATCGCTCCCCTGCTGTCAGTAATAAAAATCTCTGCAAATTCATCATGTTTTTGTTGAAATTTAAAAACCGCCTGGGCAATTTCATTGGTTAGAAAGGATTTGATGAAATCGTTTAATTTATTGGAATTTTGCCATTCCCTGTCCCTTGCTTTTATCTCGTCGAGAGTTATGGTTTTGTTTGTATTATCAACCCTTTTCACCAATTGAATAAGCTCTGGACCGGTGGTGAAATCGAGCAACAGCTTTTTCTTTTTTTCCAAAACAGCCTTTACCTCTTTGGATAGTTGGATTTCGTCAACAGCGGCGGTCCCGTCCGTGATCTCTCCTGCAGCCGGCTTGTCTTTGGGGCCGCTACATTGAATGAGTAGGCAGAGGATTAATATTGCCAAACATGTAGTTTTGATAGACGCCAAATGATGTGAATTTTTCATTTCTCTCTCCATTAAAAAAAATGAGCACCCAACCGGACCACATCCGATTACCGATACTGTTACTCTAACTTAATCCCTTTACATTAAGGGTGGATCTTAATCAGTGCAATCAGGCATAATTATATAATATTTATGATTTGGTTATTTTTCAACAGGTTTATCAACTTTTTCCATGGTAATACCTGTGTAGCCGTAGAAGATGGATACAATGGGATTGGCTAGGTTCATAAAGGCATAGGGTAGGTATAGGAAGGGACTAATCCCAAGGGTGGCAGCCATAAAAGCGCCGCAACTGTTCCAGGGAATTAGGGGGGAGGTGAGGGTGGCTGAATCCTCCAGGCAGCGGGAGAGGTTTTTCGGATGAAGCCCCCGATCGTCAAAGGCCTTTTTATACATCCGGCCGGGGATAACAATGGCCATATATTGCTCAGCAGCGACGATATTCATAAAGATGCAACTGAAAATGGTGGTAGCAACCAGGGAACCGGTTGATTTCACCCACTTCAGCAGGGAACGGGCAAGGGTGGCGAGCATACCGGTTTTTTCCATAACCCCGCCAAAACAGAGGGCACAGATGATCAGAGCCACTGTTCCCATCATGTCCACCAGGCCCCCTCTCGATAAAAGTTCATCCACCATCTTTACGTTTGTTTTGGAGACATAACCCAGGTGTGCTACCTCAAGAACCCGGTGCAAACTGCTCGATTGACTGATCAGGGCAAAAATTCCACCCAACAGGGTGCCGGTAAACAAGGCTGGCAAAGGCGGAACCTTTTTTATTACCATCAAAATCACGGCCAGGGGAGGAATAAGGAGCAGGGGGCTGATAGTAAAATTATTTTTTAAAGTATTAAGGATTAATTCAATATTTTGAGTATCCATGGCTTTTCCGGCATATTTTAGGCCCATAATGGCATAGAGGATAAGGGCAATGATATACCCGGGTGTTGTGGTGTAAATCATGTGGCGAATGTGAGAGAAAACATCGGTACCGGCTACAGCCGGGGCCAGGTTGGTGGTATCTGAGAGCGGGGACATCTTATCGCCGAAATAGGCTCCGGAGATAATGGCTCCGGCTACCACTTCTACGGGAATGCCCAAACCTTTTCCCACCACAATCAGGGCCACACCCACGGTTCCGGCCGTGGACCAGGAGGAGCCGGTGCCCAGGGAGATGATTGAACAGATCAGCATGGTGGCCACCAGGAATATCCCCGGTGATAGGATTTGCAGACCGTAATAGATCATGGATGGAACCACACCGCCAAGAATCCAGGTGCCGATCATGGTGCCAATTACCATAAGAATCAACATGGCGCCCAGGGCCATGTTTATGGCGTTGATCATGCCTTCATGAATGTCCCGCCAGGGGAATTTATATATAGAAGCAATCAACACTGCCATGGCGGTGCCTAAAATCAAGGCCATGTGGGCTTCCATCTTAAATAAGTATATGGTTACAAAAAGTGAACCGATAAGAAAAAATATTGGTATGAGGGCCACACCCAGGGGAATTTCTTTTTGTTTGTCGGTCATGATGATTCTGCTCCGGAAATTTAAAAAATACATTGTACCTAAAAAAAAAAGTAAAGGCAAAATAATGCCGGTGGTTTAGTGCAAAATTAATTTTAATTGTCCGAATACTTTGACATTTCGTCATATTTTTTTTAAAATTTATTCCTAAATTTATTATGGTGTAAGGAGAAATAATGAAAAAGATATTGGTGACTGGATCTGTAGGGCAAATTGGTTCGGAATTAACCCTGGAATTACGTAAGCGGTATGGCAATGATAGTGTTATTGCTGGTATCAACCGTACCCAACCCACCGGTGAATTAAAAGAGTCCGGTCCATTTGATGTGTGTAATTGCACGGATGCCGATCAGCTTGCCGGAGTGGTTAAAAAATATAATATTGATGCTATCTATCACCTGGCAGCCATCCTCTCGGCTGTGGCTGAATCCAAGCCAAACCTGGGCTGGCATGTGGGCGTGAATGGTCTGTACAATGTTCTGGAGGTTGCCAGAGAGCTTGATTGTGCCGTTTTTACTCCAAGCTCGATTGGAGCCTTTGGGCCAAGCACACCACTGGACAATACTCCCCAGGACACCATTCAGCGTCCCAGTACCATGTACGGGGTGACAAAGGTTACCGGTGAACTATTGTGTGATTATTACAACAAACGTTTTGGCGTTGATACCCGGGGTATTCGTTACCCGGGCATTATTTCCAATGTTACCCTGCCTGGCGGCGGCACCACGGACTATGCTGTTGAAATTTATTATGAAGCCCTAAAACATAAAAAATATACATGTAACCTGAAAGCCGGCACGTTTCTGGATATGATGTATATGCCCGATGCCATCAAAGGAGCCATCGATTTAATGGAAGCCGATCCTGACAGGTTGAAGCACCGCAATGCGTTTAATTGTACGGCCATGAGCTTTGACCCTGAAATGATTGCCGCTGAAATCAAAAAACATATTCCCGATTTTGTACTCGATTATAATGTTGATCCAATGAAACAGGGGATTGCAGACTCCTGGCCCAACAGCATGAATGATTCGGCGGCCCGGGAAGAATGGGGATGGTCACCAACCTTTGATCTGGCGGCCATGACCGTAGATATGATTGAAAAATTAACCATTAAACTAGGCCTGTAAACAAAGGAGGATGACATGGGTTTAAAAGGATTTGAAGATGCTTTAAATAATGAAGTGACAGAATTACAAACAAAAGGAACAGCAAAAGGTAAAGAAGCTATTATTGTGGATGTAAAAAAAGCCACAGGAGAAAAAGGTCCCCGCTATTTTCTGAAAGGACACGGCGACAAAGAATTTTTACGGCTGAATTCCAACTCATACCTGGGCGTTTCCCTGGATGATGATATCATTAAAGCCGAAGAGGAAGCCTCCCGACAATTTGGAGTGGGACCGGGCGCCGTTCGTTTCATCAATGGCACGTTTAAAGCGCACCGGGATCTGGAGAAAAGACTGGCCCGATTTCACGGCCGGGAAGATGCCATGATCTATAGTGCGGCGTATGCCACCATGATTGGTGTGTTTGCAGCACTCACCTCCAAAGAGACGATTATTGTCAGTGATGAGTTGAACCACAATTGCATTATCAACGCCATTCGACTTTCCCGTCCACTTGATAAAAAAATCTATAAACATCTGGATCTGAACCAGATGGAAGAACATATCAAAGAATCCATTGGCAAAGCCAGACGGGTACTGATTGTTACTGACGGCATTTTCAGCATGAGGGGTGATTATGCGCCATTGGATAAAATTGTGGAAATCACCCGCAAGTATGAAGATAAGTTTCCTGAAAATATTGTTGTAATGGTGGATGATTCTCATGGCGTGGGAGCTTTTGGCGCCACTGGCCGGGGCACTGAGGATATTACCAATTCGCCTCCGGTGGATGTATTGATCGGCACCCTGGGCAAGGCGTTTGGGGTTAATGGCGGTTATGTGGTTAGCAGTGAAGCTGTCACCCGTTACCTGCGCGAAAAAGCGGTAACTTATATCTACTCCAATCCCATTACTGTGGGTGAATCGGCAGCTTGTTTGAAAGTGCTGGAGTTTGTGGATAGTGAAAGGGGTCTGCAGAGGCTAAAACTTATGAGTGAATTAACGGTCCGTTTTGAAAACGGCTTAAGAGCCCTTGATTTTGAAACTATTGAGAGTGAACACCCCATTGTACCTCTGATGATCAGGGACACCCAGAAGACCACTGATATCGTTAACTATTTGTTCAACAGGGGAGTTTTGGCCACCGGGCTGAATTTTCCTGTGGTTCCACAAGGTGATCAGACCATCCGTTGCCAGATAAACGGCAACCATACTGAGTATGATATTGATTACGTACTTTCTGTATTAGCGGACCTCGCGTCCCGGTCCGGAATATAAAAAATCAGCCGGTTAAACTGAACCTCTCTTTTGATTCGGTAAAAATCTACGAGGAGATTTTCTCGATATATTCGATATAATTGATGGGTGCATCAATTAGAGCGATTCCAATTTCATTCAGAATTGGTATTGGTTTTTCCGGGTGTTCGTTGACCCAGCGAACGGAGCCCTTCATGGTACAGGGTTCATCCTCTAACTGAATAATGATTATAACCTCTTTAAAGGTTGGCAGGATCTGGTCAGATTTGATACATAGACCGGTGGTGGAAATATCGGTGAGCACGGCTTGAAAGGTTCTGTCTAAATCCTTGATAATAACTTTCTTAAGG
>CBFDCH010000243.1:0-4879 GCA_965603235.1 uncultured bacterium
TCTAAAGATCAGGCCTATAGTCCCGCACAATACCGTCCGGCTGCCCAACTACTAGTTATTTCCATTCTGGGTCTTTTTATCCTGTTGACCCTTTTTGGATTATTATTCAAACAATAATAATCTTATTATTCAATTTTTAATTTTTTTTTATTGCAAAGTCCAATTATTTTTGATAGAATTTCCTATGAAAATTGTAAGCAGATCGATCAGAATATTCTCTCAACTACCAGCTTGTTTTAACACTATGAATTTTTTTCCACATTTTTCACACACAAGAACAATACGGTAAAGGAATTTAATTCTTATTTTAAGACCAAATAAAAAGGAGACTTAACAATGTCAGATGAGAAAAAAAATGCGATATCCACTGATTCGCTAATGACTGAAAAGAGGACTTTTCCTCCATCAGACGAAGTCGTCCAGAGGGCCCACATTAACGCTGAAAAATACAAAGAATTGTATGAGCGCTCCATTAGCGACCCGGATGGCTTCTGGCTGGAACAGGCCGAAACACTTGATTGGGTTAAAAAACCCACGGTTGCCCGGAAATTCACCTGGAAAACCGAAGAACGTCAGATCAAACACACCTGGTTTGAAGACGGAGAACTGAATATTACCTACAATTGTCTGGACAGGCACTTAAAAACCGACCTCAGGACCAAACCTGCCCTGGTATGGCAGGGAGAACCTGAAGAAGACAGCCTGACCCTGACCTATGAAGAATTACACAGAGAAGTGTGTAAGTTCGCCAATGTATTAAAATCCTTTGGCGTAACAAAGGGCGACCGGGTTTGCATCTATATGCCCATGATTTTGGAGTTGTCTGTTGTTATGTTGGCTTGTGCCCGGATTGGCGCCATCCACTCCATCGTTTTCGGTGGATTCAGTGCTGATTCTCTGTCAGGCAGGATTAACGACTCAGAATGTAAAATTTTGATCACAGCCAATGTATCTCTGCGTGCCAGCAAACATATCCCCCTGAAAGGAATTTCAGACGAAGCATTGAAAACAACCCCATCCATTGAAAAGGTAGTGGTTTTCAAACGAAATGATGAACCTTGCAGCATGGTAGATGGTCGTGACGTCTGGTACCACGATGAAATGGCCAAAGCCAGTGAAGTATGCGAACCTGAAGTGATGAAGGCTGAAGATCCACTGTTTATTCTGTACACAAGCGGTTCCACCGGTAAACCCAAGGGTGTTGTCCATTCTATCGCCGGGTATCTGTTACATACCAGTTTGACACATAAGTATATTTTTGACATTCACGAGGATGATATCTATTGGTGTACTGCAGATATCGGCTGGGTCACCGGACACAGTTACATCGTATACGGTCCCCTGGCCAATGGTGCTACCAGTGTAATGTTCGAGGGTGTCCCCACCTATCCCGATGCTGGTCGTTTCTGGCAGATTGTTGAAAAATACAAAATCACCGTATTCTACACTGCTCCCACAGCTATTCGCGCTCTAATCCGCCAGGGAGATCAATGGCCCAACAAGTATGACCTGAGCTCACTGCGGGTATTGGGAACAGTTGGAGAGCCGATCAATCCAGAAGCCTGGATGTGGTATTACAATGTAATTGGCAAAGAAAAATGCCCAATCGTGGATACCTGGTGGCAGACCGAAACCGGTGGTGTTTTAATTACCCCGCTTCCCGGTGCCCATACCTTGAAACCCGGTTCAGCGTTGCGCCCCTTCTTCGGTGTAGAACCTGTTGTGCTGAGGGATGATTATTCCGTATGCGATCCAAATGAAGGCGGCAAACTCTGCATCAAAACACCATGGCCAGGAATGATGAGAACCATGTGGGGTGACCATGACAGATTTGTTGACGTCTATTTCACCATGTTCAATGACCTCTATTTCACCGGCGACGGCTGCCGTGTTGATGAAGACGGAGACTTCTGGCTGATGGGCAGAGTAGATGATGTGGTTAATGTTTCCGGCCACCGCATTGGTACTGCCGAAGTTGAAAGCGCCCTGGTAAGTCATGATAAGGTAGCAGAAGCTGCGGTTGCTCCCATGCCCCACGACATCAAGGGTCAGGGACTCTATGCGTTTGTCACCCTGGTTGATGGCACAGAGGAGAGTGATGAACTAAGGAAAGAACTGGTTCTCCACGTTCGTCAGGAAATTGGACCTATTGCTGCACCCGACAAAGTACAATTTGCTTCCGCTCTACCAAAAACACGTTCTGGTAAAATCATGCGTCGTATTCTGAGAAAAATTGCTGAAAATGCTGCAGATCAGATTGGAGACACTACCACTCTGGCAGATCCCTCAGTGGTTACCAATCTGGTTGATGGTTCCAAAAAACTTTAATCTACAATTTATATAATTTGCTTAAGCCCGGCACACATGTGTGTGCCGGGCTCTTTTAATTCAAGAGGAGGTTTTTTTCATGAGTGACGAAAAAATAATGAATCGTTGGTTGGTTGTACTTGGCGCGGTTATGATTCAATTGTGCCTTGGCGCCATTTATGCTTGGTCTGTTTTTACCCCATCCCTGGTTAAGGCTGGCTGGACCAAGACCCAAACCCAGTTGGTTTTTTCGGCCGGACTGGCGGCATTTGCTATTGTTATGGTATTGGCAGGACGCCTGATGCCAAAACTGGGTCCACGCAAGGTTGCCATGGCAGGCGGCATTGTGCTGGGACTCGGATATATTTTGGGCGGTTTGATCGGCGGCACCAATTTTGGACTCCTGTTCCTATTCCTCGGCCTCATTGGCGGCGCTGGCATCGGACTGGCCTATGTGGTGCCCATTGCTGTTGGCATGCGCTGGTTCCCGGACAAAAAAGGGTTGATCACAGGATTGGCTGTTGCTGGATTCGGTTTTGGTGCACTATTGTGGATCTACCTGGCAGGCAAATGGGGACACTTGATTTTAAATCTGGGATTGAGCAAAACATTTATTATCTTTGGCGCAATTTTCCTTTTATGTGTGGTAATTGGCGGCCTGTGGATGGTATTCCCGCCAGAGGGCTGGAGACCTGAAGGCTGGACTCCCCCGGAAGAGAAAAAAGACAAAGGAGAAAAAAAAGTAACCGGAAGTGTTGATTTCCCCAGTGGACAAATGTTAAAAACACCGCAATACTACATGATACTGTTAACCTTTGTTTTTAGTGCCGGCGCAGGCTTGATGAGTATTGGCTTAATGAAACTGTTCCCCATGAGCGCCTTACAGGCCAATGGTTTTGACGCTATTAAAGCCAGCGCCATTGCTGGTACTGCCATGGCGGTGTTCTATTCACTCTTCAATGGACTGGGTCGCATTGCCTGGGGATTTGTCAGTGACAAGCTGGGCCGCAAAACATCAATTATCCTGATGACTGCCACTCAAGGTATCATTGTGATTGCCTTTCAAAAAATGGCCGGCACACCCATCCTGCTATATCTGGGAGCTGCCCTGATCGGTTTTAACTTTGGTGGTAATTTTGCCCTGTTCCCCACTATAACAGCCGACACATTTGGCACAAAATATGTTGGCCAGAACTATGGTTGGGTCTTCCTGGCCTATGGTATTGGCGGAATTTTAGGTCCTGTTATGGGCGGCAAATTGGGAGATTTAAATAATTTCCCGCTGGCCTTTACCATCAGTGGCATCCTCTGTCTGGTTGCTGCCGGTATCATCTCCATGGTTAAACCGGCCAAACAGCCAGCAGCTGGTTGATACAATCGCCTGTTAGTAAATCTTAATATTACCCGAGGCAACCCATCATGATTGATGGGTTGCCTTTTTTTTTAAAAACCTTTTCTCTGAACTGGCTTTTTCCTGAAACGGAAGAGCAACATTAAGTGCCTGTTCTCTATTATTTAACCGGGTAAAAATTATCAAGGATTATTTCCTTGTCTTTTCTTTTTTTATTGGGTATAATTCCAAAATGAGTCAGCCCGATATTCCGGTTATTTCACAATATCTCCGTAACCCTGACTCGTCCAATCGATCAATATTTTTAAAAAATCCAAATAATTAAGGTAGCTAAAATGAAGGAAAAAATCAAAAAACACCTGAATGAATCAGCCGCAATGAGATGGATTGTGCTGTTTTTCGTTAGTGGCCTGATGTTTGCCACTTATTGGTTTAAGGATTTTTATTCCGGCTTGAAACCTTTGATGGAAACCCAATTGGGGATTACATCAACCCAATTTTCCACCATGATCAGTTTGACCACCCTGGCCAACCTGTTTGGCATGATTATCGTTGGAGGTATTATCCTCGACAAATGGGGGATTCGTATTTCAACCATGATCTTTGGAACTGTCACTGCCCTGGGTGGATTCATCAGTTTTCTTGGCGCCAACGATGTATTGTCAAGCGATCCGAGTACTCGCTTATTGATTTTGACAATTGGAAGGATTGTTTTTGGTGTCGGCCTGGAAACCACCTGTGTCATTATATCCCGAACCATTGTCAAATGGTTCAAGGGGTATGAGCTGGCTCTGGCCATGGCCATCAACATGGGTATCGGCAGGCTCGGTTCAGCCATTGGTACAGCCATTTCCCCCGAAATCGGCGGAGGGGCTGTTTCAGCAGCTGTCACTTTTGCTGCAACCCTGATTGGACTCGGTTTTATACTCATGTTAATTTATTTGATTTTCGATATTAAAATCGATAGACAAAAGAAAGCCACCAAGGAAAAAGAAGAACCTTTCAGATTTGATGACCTGAAAAAACTGTTTACCAACAAATCCTTTTTACTGATTGCCGGTCTTTGTGTAGCTTTCTATTCAGCGGTTTTCCCCTTAATGCAATACGCTCCGGACCTGTTGATTAATCAATACGGATTTTCCTATAAAATTGTGCAAAAAACCAATGATGACTTGCAGGGACAATTAAAAGAACCTGGTGTGGAGGCTGAAAAAGCCCAGA
>CBFDCH010000244.1:0-4837 GCA_965603235.1 uncultured bacterium
TGCCAACACCCATGATGATGGTGGGAAATTTTAAATGAAGCTGAAGTGCCGAAGTGCCGACTACACCTCGCCAAACCGTTTTCAGGCCAAATAAAAGTATTTGATTGTACAATATACCGGCAATACCACCCAATATGCTGCCGGCTAATATGAGGATAGTACCTTCCAACATAACCAAACGGCTGACCAGTTTCTTGGAAAATCCCAGGGCAAATAATAGTCCGCTCTCTTTGGATCGCCGTTCCATATTAAACACATACAAAAGGCCGGTGAGCAATATGGCGGCAATGATCAGAAAAAAGCTCATACCCAGAAAAAGTTGAGCAAAATCCACCGAATGTGAACTGGCTGCCAGCCCATCCGCCCTAACATCATTTACAATAAAACCAATACTGGCCGGATCCAACCGTTCCATTAAATCCGCTTCTATCTTCTTCTTATTTTTGGATTGGAAACGAACGGCAGTTAAATCACCAAAACGATTTTTCCACGCTTTTTGGGCCATTTTTAGAGTAACAAAAGCCTTGGGAATACCCCGGTAATTGTCCCAGTATATCTCATCCTTATTGCGGATTGTTTTTAGGTTTATGGGAATTCCGGGATTCCAATCCCGGCAGCTTTCCTGTTCAGATAATCCGGGAAGGTGAGGCATCAAATCCCCGTCAGCATAAATCCCTTTAATGGGTACCACTGCCCTGATCCTGAGTTCCGTAGAGGCTTCAATCAGATCCCGTGACGGCCCAAGTACAAAATAGGTAATCTGGATCCGGTTTCCCGGCTTGGCACCTAAATCATCAGCCAGCCATTCATTAATGATGATTTCATCATCTTCCATATCAACCGGAACAATCGGAGCATCTGGAGCGGAAACAAAGGAATAGGGTGTGTAACGGTCTCCGTATTTTAACTGGTTTACAAAATAGGTGAATATAGCCTGGGGATTCCGGCCCAGGTTAAGGGCGGTTTCAACCACCGGCGGGTCCAAAAATACCCGCTCTGATTTAATCTCAAGGATATTTTTTCCCGGCAATTCACTCAATTCAAGACCGGCGTCTTCCAGGGTCCAAACCTTTTTAATTCCGGCCTTTACCTCCTGAAGACCAAGGGAGGATTCAGTCCGTTCCAGGATGAGCAAACCATTGGCCCTGCCATCAATTTCCATTTCTTTTGACAGGGATTTTATTGATATAAATGCCGTATTGGGAACCACCTGATTGGCCTTGAGGTTAAATGAACCCAACTGAGAGGTGGAGACAATTTTTTTAACATAAAAAGGCCGAGCCAGGGTGTCCTCCGTATCAATGGTCAACGGTGTGTTTTTAGGCATGGCAGCCAGCTTTTCCATGCGCAGCAATATCTCATCACCCGCTTTCAGTTGCAGTTGTTTGGCCAGATGGTCATTGACAATCACCTCATCTGAAGCCAGACGGTCATAAATCCCAATGGCGTCTGCCATCTCTCCAAACCTGCCGTCAATACCCAGAATCTGAACCTTATTGATTCTTTTCCTGCCGCCTTGTATGACTGCCATGCCCCGGGTCTGTAGTAGGGGCGCTATGGGAGTTTTAAGGATATCGGCCAGATGATCTGCCATTTTCAGCCTAAAAAAGCGTTCGCCACTGGTTACTGCAAACTGGACCTTTCCCAGTCTGTTGAGGACAACCGCTCTGAGACTGGACCGAACGGAATCTCCGATAATCAATGCCCCTACCAACACTAAGGTACCGATCATGGTGCCTACCACAACCCATACATTCATCTTTTTGTAATGTATCAAGCTTCGCCGGAGTAATTTCCGTAAATTCAAATGATCACCTCTGCCTATTTTTCCTTTTCCAATTTGCCATTCTGAAGGTGGTATACCTTATCCATGAGCCGGGCAATTTCATCCGAATGGGTAACAACGATAAGGGCTGTGCCCTCCTCTCTGTTTAGTCCAACCAGCAGCTGACCCAGAGCCTGAGAAAAATCTTTATCAAGAGAACCGGTGGGTTCATCTGCTAAAATCAGTTTCGGTCGATTGATAAGTGCCCGTACAAAAGCGGCTCGCTGCAATTCACCGCCTGAAAGCTGAGCCGGAAAATGATCCAGATGATCCTGCAGGCCGACCCTCTCGAGCAGTTGTTGAGCCCTATGCAGAGGCTCATTTTTTTCCTGCTTCGAACCCACAGGTATGGTAGGAATTAAGACATTTTCCAAAACCGTACACTGGGGCAGCAGATGATGGAGCTGGAAAACAAAACCCACATCCAGGTTGCGCATTTCCGAAAGTTGGGCATCATCAAGGAGAGCCAGGTCCTTTTCGGCAAATTTAACAGAACCGGAGGTGGATGGTTCCAAGCCGCCGATAATATTTAAAAGGGTGGTTTTACCCGATCCGGATGGGCCAACCACAGCCATTGAGTCGCCCTGTTCAACCTGCAGGGTAATTCCCTTTAAAACACCGATCTTGCCGGTTCCTGAAGGGTGTTGATAATTTTTAAAGATATTCTCTAATTCTAGCAGCATCCTCTGATCTTCCTCTTATAATAGATTTTTCTCAAATATTTCACCGCTAAATTTGTATGACTCACGATCTTCTCATAAATCCGGGTCATGCTTTTGGCCATATCACTCATTGAATATCGCTTTAATACATTCATCTGCCCTTGCCGGCCCAACGTCCTCACCTTATCGGGATTTGAAAGGAGGTCGACTATGGTTTTTGCCAGGGCATTGCTGTCATTGGGTTCATAAATCATACCGCCGCAGGTATCTTCAACGAACTCCGGATAACAACCGACATTTGGCTGCACAACCGGCACCCCGGCAGCCAGAGCCTCCGCCTGGTTGGAGCAAAAGGCTTCACCACCGGGAATAGGTACAGAAAGCAGGGTCAGTGATTTTAGAAATTTAATCCGGTTTTCCTTATCAAAAGCTTTAAAAATCGTCACATCATTTTCAAAGCCGGACTGAGATATGGTTTTTAACAATTTGGCAACAAATTTTTTGTCTTCCCCGGTATATCCTCCGGTGACATGCAATTTTAGATTTTTGAATTGACTTGTCCTTTTAACTTTAATAAAGGCCTCAACCAAAATTGAAAGACCAAAATACTCCGACATGCGGCGTAAATATCCGATCACAGGCGGATCAAATGGAAGGGATGATGTTTCATAGCCCTCCAGGTTGATGCCGCCGGGAATGACCTCCATCTGGTGGCCCTGAATTCCTAACTGCTTCTTGGACTTATCCCGGTAATAGTTACTGGCAGTAATAAAAACATCAACATCCGCTGCTTTTTCCCCCATTATATTCCACACTTTTTTTTGATAATGATCATCCATTAAATCGATCCACTCATCTTCATCCTGCAGGGAACAAACAACACCGGCGCCAAGGTCCCTCTTTAACCGGCGGGCAATGCCAAGGAGGAGGGAATTGGAGAGGTGTACCACGTCGGGGCGGATCTCTGTCTTGAGGTAATCAATCAGTTGATCCAATTCCGATGCCTGCCTGCCCTCTTCTCCCTGCAGCATGGAAATGGTCATCTCTTCCAATCCCGAAGCCTTCATGGATCCTGATTTTTTGGCAGCCATCTGGAGCAAAGTTGGGGCATCAAAGAAACGCTCCAGCCACATGGGAGCATGCCGGTAGAGGGGTAGTTTTTCCTTAAGATACAGATTAATGGCACCAAAAAATATTGGAGAAGATATTCCGTTTTGCCCTTCTCCAAGCCCGGAAGGTAAATACATCTGCACCTTAATCACCTCATGACCAAGGCCAATGAGCTCTTTGCTCAACTCACTGTCCCGGATGCAGTTCTGACAATAAAAGGTCCCTCCCGTGCCAGGTGTTACATAAGCAATCTTCATAAATTTTCTCCAAAGGCATACACACGGCCGTCTTCAGCACCAATAAAGATGAATCCTCCGGCTACTGCCGGAGATCCGATAATTGCAGCCCCAATCTCATAAGACCATGTTTTTTTCCCGTCTTCCAGATTCACCATATAAAGCCTTCCATCCATTGACCCAACCACCACCCGGTTGCCGGCGATCACCGGTGAACTGTCAATTTCATCGCCGGTGCGAAAGGTCCAGATTTTCTTGCCGAAATCCCGGCTCACACAATGCAAATAACCGTCCCGGCATCCAATCACCACATGACTTGATCCCACGGCCGGAGAAGAAAAGAAGGCCTCGCCATTGTCTTTATTCTCATATTCCCAGATAATTTTTTTCTCTTGTATATTGATGCAAACCAGGCGGTTGTCATAATGGCCCAGATATGCCCTGCCATCCACCAGAGCAGCCGACCCCGGGATGTATGATCCCACGCCTACCCCACCGGTGGCGGCTCCATTTATTGTGGTGACAATGTGCAGTTTTTCATCACACCCACCGAACACCACATGCCCACCATCAATGGCGGGGGCGCCATTAATGTAATGATCGGTTTCAAAGGTCCATTTAAGCTCTCCGCTTTGAGCGGAAAAACAATACATCAAATTGTCATGACTCCCCACCAGAACCAAATTTTCATCACTGTCCGGTATTTTTGCCCAATTGGCCGATCCAAAGATTGAGGTTTTAATCTCATATTTCCAGTGACGCTTGCCAGTATGGGCATCCAGGGCAAAAAAGTCCCCACTTAAGGACCCAATATATATGGTCTGATTTAATATGAGGGGTGATGCCTCGATGGCATCGCCTGTATCAAACTCCCAAATTTTGTTGCCATCCTTCAGGCCGATTGTTTTGACGAAGCCGTCGTATCTACTGATTCAGATGAAATCGAAAAAGTTGTCAGATACTACTATTCGGTGAGTGAAGTCAAGGTTTTAAGGCACCCAGCA
>CBFDCH010000245.1:0-4812 GCA_965603235.1 uncultured bacterium
CCCACTTTGGTTTTCATGTACTTCTCCGGAATATCATTAAACATTCTTTCAATGCTGGGCCTGCTGGTGGCTGTGGGTATGCTGGTGGACAACGCTGTGGTGGTCACGGAAAATATCTACCGTCACCAAAAAACCATTCCAGACAAAAAGGAAGCTGCCCGCAGGGGGGCCAAAGAAGTGGCCTTGGCCATCACGGCCGGCACATTCACCACAGCTATTGTTTTTGTACCCAATATCATCAGTGACAACAATGAAATTTCGCTTCAAATCAAACACGTGGCAGTATCATTTTGTATTGCCCTGGCTATCTCTCTGCTGCTGGCTCAAACCGTGGTCCCCCTACTCACTACCAAGATCAAGGCTTCCAAGAACAATGGCAAAAGCAATGTTTTTGACCGTCTGGGTTTGAGATATAAAAAACTGTTAAATTGGCTGATCAGCAAGCGAAAATATTCAGTACTGCTCATCATATTTACTCTTCTTTCCGGCATTGTGGCATTTATGGTAATGAAAAAAGATATGTTTCCGCCTCAAGAGGACCGTCAGCTATTTCTCCGCTTTAACATCAATGACAATTACACCAAAGAGAAAGTTGAGGCGGCTGTGGATATTATTGAGGAATATCTATACAGCAACAAGGAAAAATTTGACATAGACACGGTATATTCATACTATCACGGCGGTCAGGCTCAGTCCACCATCAAATTAAACCGCGGAGCCAAGGCCAGTAAGCATCAGGAGCAAATAAAAAAGGAGATCCGCGAGGGGATGCCCACAATCTCAGTGGGCCGGCCCTCCTTTGGCAGGAGGAGTTCCGGAGGTGGCGAAACCATGAGGATCCTCCTTTTTGGACCATCCACTGAACAACTCATTGATTTATCCAGGCAGGTGGCCTGGACCCTGAACCGGATACCTGGATTGGTGGATGTCCGCTCCAGCGCCAACCGGGGGAAACGGGAAGTGCGGGTGGTAATCAACCGCGAGAGAGCCAGGAAATTGGGGTTTTCACCCACAGAGATTGCCCGTAATATTGAAGTAGGCATGAGGGGAATTAACCTGCGCCGTTTTCATGATGATGAGGGAGAAATTGTGGTAAAGGTGGAATACCAAAAAGCAGATAAACGGAAAATGGAAGACCTCAACAATTTAACCCTGTTTAAGGACGCCAGGAATCCGGTCAAGCTTTCTGCCCTGGCAGACCTGCAATCAAAGCGCGGCCCTACCACCATTCGTCGCGAAAACCGCATCACATCTTTGAGCGTAGTTATGGATCTGAAAGACATTTCCGTACCGCTAGCCAGGAAACGAATCAATACCGTCATGAACAACTACAAGCTTCCGGATGGGTATACCTGGGGATATGGGCGTTCCCGGGATTATGAGCAGGAATCCTTGAATACCATGTTGACCAATATGGTTCTGGCCCTGTTCCTGATCTATTTTGTCATGGCCTCACTCTTTGAATCCCTGCTGTTTCCCGCGGCCATTTGGACTTCCATATTTTTCGCGATTATCGGTGTCTTCTGGTCCTTTGTGCTGACAGGCACCACCTTTCAAATAATGGGCATGTTTGGCATTTTAATCCTGATGGGAGTGGTGGTAAACAACGGCATTGTGCTAATCGATTATATCATTCAACTGCGGGCCAAGGGCATCTCCCGTCATGATGCCATTCTCCAGGCTGGCAGCCACCGCATACGTCCCATTTTAATGACCGCAGGTACCACAGTACTAAGTTTGCTGCCCCTGTGCCTGACCACCATTCAGATCGGCGGCGGCGGCGGCCCCCCCTACTTTCCCATGGCCCGGGCCATTGCCGGCGGCCTGATATTTTCAACTGCAGTCACCCTGATCATCCTGCCCACCATTTACATTCTGCTGGACGATTTACGCAACTGGACCCGAAAAATCCTTAATCGAGCCAACAGATGATTTCAGAATAGCTCACGAAAACCGAACATAACTCATTCTCCGAGCCAATATTCAAAAAGGGAATCTGATATTGAAATTTGAAAAGGAATTTGAGGGGTGTTTTTATACCCAATTCTTCATATAATCGGTGCTCTGCAGCAGCCTCAGTAGTTTCGCCCTTGACGCTATGCATTTGCGGAATTCCTAAAAAGTGTGACACTTAGTTACCTGGATTGTCTAAGGGTATGATAGCGAGAAAAGATAAGGGGTTCGTTAGTAGAAATAAATGGAGAGAAAGGTGAAAGACAAAAAAATTTTTAAAACCATTATGTTAATTCTATTGTGTGTGGGATTATCGACATCCTCGTTTGCACAGGAGAAACCATTATCGCATGTTGTGCAAATTAAGGCCAAAATCGTCCCACTATTTGTGGTGGACGGTCAGAACAAGCCGGTGTTTGACCTGAAACAGGAGGACATTTCCCTGCTGGTCAACAACAAGGAAGTTCCGTTCCAGTTCTACTCTTTTAAAAATGAGGAGACATCAGGCTCCGCAAAGATTGTTCCAGCTAAACGGAACATTTTTCTGGTGATAGACTCATTATTTAAAACCGATCATGGATTTTTCCTGAGCAAACAGATCGTGGAAAAACTGGTTAAGGATGCCTTCACCGAAGAAGATTTAATCACCATCCTTGAAATTTCCCCAATGGGAGGGTTACGCCATATCCACGGCCCCAGCACCGACAAAGATATCCTGGTTCAAAAGGTCCGCGCCTTGAAACAATTCCCTGACCAATTCATGAAAATTCCTCAGGAACATCGTTTTCCAACAATGGGGAAACCAGACGAGGACCCCACTGCCGAAACCGGCGGACTCGGTGGAGACGCGGAAGTTCGAATGGATAATAAAATCAAAAAGATGGATGCGGAGTATGGAAAATGGACCTCAATATTTTACATTAAAACCTTACAGAAGATGCAATACCTGCTGAAAATGACAGAAAACCGCAAATTGGTTTTTCTGGTATCTCAGGGAACTCCCCATAGTATCTTCGTTGACAGGAAACAGATGGATTTCGTAAAGGATACCCTGAAAAGCATAAATACATCTGAAACCATCTTTTATACCATTTTCCCCAAACGGGAATCCTATGAAGAGCTCAGAAAAGGACTGCACACCGGAGATACCCTGTTGAGATATCTGGCTGTCCGGGCCGGCGGCAGACATTTTGAAGGTTCTGATCCCAATGTAATAACCAAGCAGGTCAGGCAGACCACTTCCGCATATTACGAACTGGTCTTTTCGCCAACAGCTGAAATGGGCAAGGTTCAATCCATTAAGATTGGATGCAAGAAACCGGGAGTAAAGCTCTACTTTGCACAGAACACCTTCAAACCCGACACCTATAGTGAGATGCCAAAGATCCAGCAAAAAATCTTTGCACTGGATGTGGCCACCGATGGAAAATGGAGCCGTTCCATAGCCAAAGTGGAACAGATTTCTCTCGCTGCAAAACCGGAAAAGGTAAATAATCGCTTTAAAGTCAGGATAGATATTCCCCAGTCCTTTCAGAATAAAACCTGTGACATTTACTTCCTGAGCATGAATCAGGAATTGAGTAATCCCAGTTTTGAATTGAAGACAAAAAAATTGAGTTCCCTCGAAACTTTTTCCATGGCCAGCAAGGACAATTTCAAATCATTTGTCGTACTGGTGGAACCAAAGTCAAATAACTGCATTTTCGCGACTGTCAGTCAATAGCCTCTGGAGGGAAAAGGGGCGGTCGATCTCCCCTCCCCTTTTTTCTCCATTTTTTTCCCCATTATCGCCAAAACAATCTATATCCACAAAATCATTGTCCTTTTATAATTAAATATTTATAATTATAAATTATAAAAAGGTGTAACAGTATAAGGATACGTTTGTCATATTAAGTAGGACAGGATTATAAATGAACAGCGACGCCATACCAGCGACACAACCTTCAACGCGCCAACTCTTCGACCAAATTTACAAAACCCATTCCAATAATCTGTACCGATTCTTATACTTCCTCTTCGGCAACAAGGAAGAGGCAGAGGATATTCTGCAGGAAGCTTTTATCAAACTCTATCACGCCTTCCTGGAAGGTCAGCAGATAAATAACATTAAAGCCTGGTTATTCCGGGTGGCCTCCAACCTCAGCACCAACATACTCAAGAGAAATTCTCACCTGCAAAAAATCCTCAGTCAACACTCGGATGAGGTTATAGGGAACCTGACGGCCACACAGGATGATGCTGAACAGCAAATAATCCGGCACCAGGAGACCAAAATCATGCGCCAGGGGATTGGATCTCTCCTCCCCAGAGACCAGGTTGTGCTGGCTCTTTACCTGAATGGCCTGGTTTATGAAGATATTGCCAGGGCCATCAAGGTACGTAAATCAACCATCCGTACCATCCTGTTCCGGGCCATAAGCAGGCTCAACAAACATATCAAACATGGAGGACAACCATGAAATGCTTAAAAAATGATGAATTGATGCAGTATGCAGACAAAGAGTTTTCTTCGAAAAAACTCGTTCAGATTACAGAACACATTGAAGCGTGCCCCGGCTGCCGTAAAAATCTCCAACTCATGAAGGAACAAATCCATCTGGTTAAGGAAGAAGCAAGTCTACTTTTTCCTGAATCCACTTTTAACAAGGAATTCACCTATCCCTCAGAGACAACAAGGATTAAATCTTCTACAAATAGTATTCTATTCTGGCTCCGGAATTCAATACGAATCCCAGCCCCACTCATAGCCACCCTTCTATTTGGTATTTTTATCCTGACTGGATTTTTGTTGATTCAAAACCGTAAAATATTAAAACTTGAGTCCTCGCTGGCATTTCAGAAAGAACAGGCTCAGAT